>JBAIXJ010000307.1:0-2372 GCA_037916645.1 Opitutales bacterium
TCGGGGCCGGGGGCGGCGAAGGTGGTGGTCAGACAGGACAGGCCGAGCAAAACCGGGACCAGGATCGATGGCCCCGGACGGAGGACGGCTGGAATCGGACAAAGCGCGGCAAACCGGGTGCCCAAGCGGAGCGTCGCGGACGAGGCGGTGGGGGAACTCATGTGGTTTCCAATGGTTGGGACTAGGAGAAAGCAACGGGTCGTCCATGGCGTCCCGCGCCCACGCGGACCGCATCGCGCACGCAGTTGCCCGGCCGGCGTGACGCTGCAGGGACGGCGCCTCAGTGCGGGCGCGGGTGCCGGAGCTCGATCCGTTGCCGCCGTGCCAGACGCGCCGGACGGATCGGGCCCGCGGGACTGTTCAGCGCATGCGACAACCTCCCGGCAACCCCGGCGCCGGGAAATCGGCTGCCGCGAGCGTCGGCGGTCTTCCTGCCGGCCTTCCATTGTTCGACCCCGAACCGCTGGCACGCTGGGGTTTCACGTCTTCCAGGCAGTCGAACCAAGCCTCGGCGATTGCACGCCGCACAGATGGTCCGATATTCCGTCGTGTCAAATTGCCGCAACGGTATCGGCCAGAATACCTAAGGGCCATCGGCGCCCGGCCCCCGCGGAATTCGGTCGGAGAATCCTTTTTCACCACTGATCTGCACTGATTGGCACTGAATCGATCGTCTAGTTTGCCTCGTGTGCATTCGCGGAAAGAAGAAGTCAGACATTGGCGGCTCAAGAAAGCATCCGTGGGCATCGGCGTAATCCGTGGTGCAAAAGAGAATCCGCCATCCGGCGTGATCAAACTGGCCGATTCCTTCCCGGTTGAAGCGCGGGGTGAACCGGGTTTGGTATCTCCATCGCCCATGACCTCCGCCCCGAAACGCATTCCGGCGGTGTCCGCCGCCCTTGTCCTCTCGGCCTGCTGCTCCACCCTCCCCGCCTCCTCCGGCGCCGCCTCCCCCGTGGCGCTCCATTGGCTCGACGCGCCGACGTCCGCCGCCGCGCAGAGCGTGAGCTGGGGCGTGCCTTGGCCCCGGGGCGCCGTGCCGCGCGACTCGGCCTTCGCCCTGACCGACGCCGCGGGTCACGCCGTCCCCCTGCAGACGTGGCCGATGGCCTACTGGCCCGACGGCTCGCTCAAGTGGACCGGCTGCGCCGCCGTCGTGCCCGGCGGAGTCACCGGCGACCTCGCGCTCGCGCCCGCCGCCGCGCCGGCTGGCGGCGGCCAGGTCCGTGTGACCAAGGACGGCACCTCCGTCACCGTCGACACGGGCGCCCTGAACTGCGTCATCCTCTCGGGCACCCGCGATTTCATCGCCTCGCTCAAGATCGGCGGCCGCGAGGTCGCCCGCGCCGGCCGGCTCGTGGGCATCCTGCAGGCGGGACCCGCCACCTCGCCCGAGGACGCCCCGCCGCGCGTCGATTTCACCAGCCTGGTCCAAAAAGTCTCGGTCGAGCAGTCCGGTCCCGTGCGGGCGGTGGTGAAGATCGAGGGCGTGCACCAGGTCGCGGGCTCCGCCCGCTCGTGGCTGCCGTTCACCGTGCGCCTCTACTTCTACTCCGGCGACGCGGCGGTGCGGATCGTCCACACGTTCATCTTCGACGGCGACCAGGAGCACGACTTCATCCGCGGACTTGGCCTGCAGTTTGCCGTGCCGCTGCGCGACGGCCCGGACCGCCGCCTCGTGCGCTTCGTCGGCGCCGACGGCGGCCTCTGGTCCGAGCCGCTCCAGCCCGGCGGCGGCAACGCCGACCAGGAGAACGGCCGGCCGTTCAAGCCATGGCGCGATTTCCAGGACAATGCCGTCTGGAACGACTTCAAGCTCTCCCAGCCCAACCCCGACGGCTTCACGATCGTCAAGCGCACCAACCCGAAGAGCACGTGGCTGTTCTCCGACGCCGGCACCCGCGCGGCCGGCTACGCCTACGTCGGCGACTCCGCGGGCGGCCTCGGCGTGAGCGTAAAGAACTTCTGGCAATCCTATCCGACCGAACTCGAGGTGCGCGACGCCGCCAAGCCGGAGGCGCAGCTCATTGCCTGGCTCTGGTCGCCCGACGGCCCGGAAATGGACATGCGCCATTACGACGTCGTGGCTCACGGTCTGAACGCCTCGTACGAGGACGTGCAACCGGGCATGAGCACCGCCACCGGCGTGGCGCGCACCAGCGAGCTGACGCTGTTCCCCGTCGACGCCGTGCCCGCCCGCGCCGCCACGGTCGCGCAGGCCGAGGCCGGCACGAAGCGCGCGCTGCTCGCCGCCACGCCGGCCTACCTCCATTCGACCGGCGTCTTCGGGGTGTGGAGCCTCGTCGACCGCTCGACGCCGTTCCGGCAGGCAGTCGAGGATGGCCTCGACTCGGTCCTCGCCTACTACGAGC
>JBAIXJ010000308.1:0-1564 GCA_037916645.1 Opitutales bacterium
GAATCGACTGAGCCACCTCCGGGGTGTCCGGGTGAGCAAGTTCAGGAATCGGAGAGGGGAGTTCAAGATGAAATTCAAGTTCAAGCGTGATCCGGTCGCCGCGGCCGTGTCCCTGGCCCTTTATGGAGCATCGGGGCTGGCGCTGGCGCAAACGGCGCCGACCGACGACTCGACCATGGAAGAGGTCGTGGTTTCCGGCTTCCGCCAGAGCCTCATCAAGTCCGAGGCGATCAAGCAGGATAGTTCGACCATCGTCGAGGCGCTGACCGCCGAGGACATCGGCAAGCTGCCTGACACGAGCATTGCCGAGTCGCTGGCGCGCCTGCCCGGCCTGGCCGGCGAGCGCTCCGGTGGCCGTGTGTCCGGCATCGCGGTGCGTGGCTTCAAGGAAGACTTCACCGGCACCTCGCTGAACGGGCGCGAGCTCATCGGCATCGGCGACAACCGCGGCGTGGAATACGACCTCTACCCGTCGGAGATCATGTCCGGCGCGGTGATCTACAAGACCGCGGATGCCACGCTGCTGACGCAGGGCATCGGCGGCACGGTCGACATGCGCACCGTGCGTCCGCTCGAGGCCAGGGAGTCGCTGACCCTCAACGGCACCTACGAGAAGGACTCGCGCCGGTCCGACAACCCCGAATTCAAGGACCATGGCTATCGCGGTGCGCTGTCCTGGAACAAGCATTTCGCCGATGACCGCGTCGGCATCGCGCTTGCCCTCGCCGACACCCTCTCGCCCACGAACCAGCGCAAGTATGGCGTGTGGGGCTACGGCGCGAACGCCGCCGGGCAGTACCTGCCCTTCGGCCTCGACACGCAGAGCATCTCCAAGGAGCTCTCGCGCAAGACCATCTCGGGCGTCCTGCAGTGGAAGATCAGCGACAACGCCGAGCTCAACCTCGACGCCCTGGACATCCGCTACTCCGACAAGGGCATCATCCGCGGCTTCATCGAGCCGTTCTCCGCAGACCCGGCCTCGCTCCAGGGCAGCGGCGCCAACGTCACGGGCACGCAGATCGGTGCGAACCCGGTGATCCGCACCGACCCGGAGAACACCGTCGGCAAGCTGCAGTCCTTCGGCGGCAACTTCAAGCTGAAGTTCACCGACAAGTGGTCCGGCCAGCTCGACTACTCCCACTCGAAGTCGAGCAAGCTCTATGAGCGTGCCGAATCCTACGCGGGCCTGGGCCGCAACGGCTCGCTGACCCCCGGCCAGCTGGGCACCCGCACCTTCGTGATGTCGCCCAATGGGATCATGTTCACCGGCTCGACCGGCCTGCCGCTGAACGACTTCAACGCCGTCAAGCTGACCGGCCCGCAACAGTGGGGTGGCGGCATGGCTTCGGTGGCGGATCATTTCGCCAGCTCGGTGCTGCGCGTCGATGGCCAGCCCTACAGCTACCTCGAGGCACAGGACGGCTTCTGGAACCACGCGGACTTCGCCGAGCAGCTGAATGCGGTCAAGCTCGAGCTGCAGGGCGACCTCGAGGGCAGCTGGGTGAACAAGGTGACCTTCGGCCTCCACCACAGCGAGCGCGACAAGTCCAAGGCGAACCATGGC
>JBAIXJ010000309.1:0-21607 GCA_037916645.1 Opitutales bacterium
TGAAGCGCAGGGGGCGGAGCGAGGCGGTGAAAAGGAAGCCGAGGAATCCGAGCAGGCCGGCCGCGGCGCCGACCGCGAGGATCCGCGCCACCGCGCCATGCCGGACGCGCCGGGCCAGCGTAGCGGCGGCGCTCACCAGCGCGGCGAGGCTCATGAAGGCCAGCGGCGGATAGTACCAGGGCGCGAACTGGGCGACGGTCGCGGCGTAGACGAGGTAGCCGAAGATGATGAAGGCGACGAGCGAGGCCGCGCGGCCCAGGCGGTCGCGCGTGGGCAGCAGCCAGTACAGGACGGCGACGAGTTCGAGCAGAATGGCCACGTCGTGGATCCACACCGGCCAGGTGCCCGGCCCGGACAACTGCCAGTCGTAGACGGGCGAGAGCGCCCAGCACAGAACAAAGGGAGATTTGACCAGGCCGGCGACGAGCGGCGCGGTCAGTCCGTAGGCGGAGCTGGCGTAGCCCTCGACGCCGTACTTGGCCAGCACGGTGTGGGGCACGGGCGACCCGTAATATCCCCACGTGAACAGGAGCCAGGGCAGGTAGGCCAGGGCGCACACGAGACCGGATTTCAGCAGCGCGAGCGCCAACTGCCGCCGGCCGCCGGGGGCAAACAAGTAGCCCGCGACGGCCACCGCGCCGAGGTAGATGAAGGCGTCCGGCCGGGTGTACAAGAGGCCGGCCGCCAGCAGGCCGCCGAGGAGGGGGTGCGCCGGCCATCGCCCCGTCGCGGCGAGCGCGAAGGCGGGCGCGAGAAACGCGAGGACGAGGCCGGCCTCCTGGCCGCTCATGGCGAACGCGGTGGTTTTGACCTCCAGCAGCGCAATCACCGGGAAAAGCAGACCCAGCGCGTGGGCGGTCCCGGAAGTCGCGTGTTCGCGGGTCAGGAGCCACGCCATGGTCGCCGTGGCCACGGCAAGGCCCGCGAGCGAGGTGAAGCGGAACAGCCAGAGCGGAACGACGAAATCCGCCGCGCCGGTGACCCAGGCGAACAGGGCCGGCAGCAGCGTGTTGAGCGGCGAGGTGAAACCGTAAACCCGTTCGCCGGGCCAATAGACCAGGCCGCGGCCGTGGACCAGATTCTCGCTGAAACGGTAGGTGATGAAGAAGTCCTCCCAGGCGAGATGGGTGAAAAGCACGAAAAAGAGCGGAATCGCCAGGCTGGCCCCGACCACGCTCCACACCAGGGCGGAGGGTTTCCGGAGCCAGCCCGCGACGGTGCGCAGCGGGGAAAGCCGGGTCTGCGCGGGGGTGGTCGCCGCCGCGGAGGCCGGGATGGCAGCGTCGGGAGGCGTGGCAGGGCGCGAGGGCATGGGGGCAACAAGGCGCGGCACCGGGGAATCCATCTTCCCCGCCTGAGCGGACGGGGAAAAGAACAAACCGGTGCGACCTGCGACCGCGCGGCGGTCTCCGGCCGTCGGCCGATTTCTGGTGGTGCCTTTTGACGGGAATTGCGCCAATGCTGGCGGCCGATGAAGGTGGTGGTCCTCTGTTCCGGCGGCATGGATTCGGTCACGGCCCTGTATTGGGCGCGCCGGGCGCACGAGGTGGTGGCGGCGGTGAGTTTCGATTACGGCTCCAAGCACAACCGGCGGGAGATTCCGTTCGCGGCCGAGCACGCCGCGGCGCTGCAGGTGCCGCACCAGGTGATCGCGCTCGATTTCATGAACCGGTTCTTCGCCTCGTCGCTTCTCCAGTCGGGGGGCGCGGTCCCGGATGGGCATTACGAGGCGGCCACCATGCGCCAGACGGTGGTGCCGTTCCGTAACGGCATCATGCTCGCGGTCGCCGCCGGCCTGGCCGAGAGCCGGGGCGCGGCGGGTCTGGTCATCGCGGCGCACGCCGGCGACCACGCCATCTATCCGGACTGCCGGGAGGAATTCATGCGGGCGATGGGCGCGGCGATGCGGGCCGGCACGTACGCCGGCCTCGAACTCCTGCGGCCGTTCATCGCGATGAACAAGGCGCAGATCGCGCAGGAGGGCGCGCGGCTCGGCGTCGACTACGGGCGCACCTGGTCGTGCTACAAGGGCGGCGAGGTGCACTGCGGGCAGTGCGGCACCTGCGTCGAGCGCCGCGAGGCGTTTCTGCTGGCGGGCCTCCCCGACCCCACGGTCTATGCCGCCACCGGGCCCCTCCCGCCGAAGCCGGGGCGCTGACGGGGCAGCCGGCCGGGCGCCGGACGGTTCTTAAATTGTCTTCGGTCGCGCCGTGTGCTTCGTGAAAGGCAGCGATGCTTGTGGCCGAGATATTCCAGTCGCTGCAGGGCGAGGGCGAACTCGCCGGTGTCCCGTCGGTGTTTGTCCGCACCTCCGGCTGCAACCTCCGCTGCGTCTGGTGCGACACGCCCTACGCCTCCTGGCGCCCGGAGGGGACGTCGATGACGGTCGCGGAGATTGTCGCCGAGGTGCTGCGCCATCCCGCGCGGCATGTCGTGCTCACCGGGGGTGAACCGATGGTGGCGCCCGGGATCGGGGAGCTGGCCGCGGAACTCAGGGCGCTCGGCCGGCACATCACGATCGAGACGGCGGCCACGGTGACGCCCGGCGGAATCGCCTGCGATCTGGCGTCCCTCTCCCCCAAGCTGCTCAATTCCGCGCCGGACCCGCGGCAGCACGCCACCTGGCGCCGCAAGCACGAGGAGCTGCGCTGGCGGCCCGAGGTGGTGCGGGCGTGGCTCGAGGCCTACGCCTGGCAGCTGAAATTCGTGGTCACCCGGCCGGAGGACGTGGCGGAGATTGAGGGCATGCTGGCCCAGCTGCCGGGCGATCCGCCCCGGCACAAGGTGCTCCTGATGCCCGAGGGGACGACCGCGGAAGTGCTGCGGCGGCGCGCGACTTGGGTGGCCGAGGTGTGCCAGCGGCAGGGCTTCCGGTACGCGCCACGGCTGCAAATCGAGCTCTATGGAAACCGACGGGGCACATAAGGCCGAGGCCCGCGACAGCCGGGCGCCGGCCGGCCACGGGCCGCCGGTGCGCAAGCTCTCCGAGGAACTAGCCGACCTGCAGGGCCGGTTCGCGGAACGGTCGGTGACACTGCGCGAGGTCATCGTGGTGCTTCGCGGCCGCGCCTACCTGCTGCTGCTTATCGTGCTCGCCCTGCCCTTCTGCGTGCCGGTCGCCCCGCCCGGCCTGTCCACGCCGTTCGGCCTCGTGATCGGGCTGATCTCGCTCCGGCTGGCGCTGGGGCAGCGTCCGTGGCTGCCGGAGCGGTTTCTCCAGCAGGAATTGAAGCCGGGATTCTTCGGCCGCGTGTTCGCGGTGACGGCGCGGGTGATCCGGATCCTGGAGATGCTGCTGCGGCCGCGGGCCACGGCGCTCGTGGAACTGCCCGGCCTTCGCAATCTGCACGCGGTGATCATGCTGGTGGCGGCGGCCGTGCTGCTGCTGCCGCTGCCGATTCCGCTGAGCAATCTGGCGCCGGCGTGGGTGATCCTGCTGATCGCCGCCGGGCTCCTGGAGCGCGATGGCGTGATCCTGGCCGCGGGCTACGCGGTGTTTGCCGCCGGGATTGTGTTCCTCTTCCTGCTCGGCGGCGCCACGCACCAGCTGTTCGATGCGATCCGGCGGTGGCTCGGGATCTGAGGCCCGGTCAACGCGGCACCCGTGATGGCGACGGCGGGAGCTTCGTGATGATGGCGCGGGTGGCGGTGAACACGGTGTCGGCGTCGCGGGAGGCGTCGATCTCGCGCAGCAGACCCTGGGCGCGGTAGTAGGCCAGCACGGGGTCGCAGGTCGCCGCGTAGGCTTGCAGGCGGACGCGGATGGCCGCGGGTTTGTCGTCGTCCCGCTGCACCAGCGGGCCGCCGCACGCGTCGCAACGATCTGCCACGCGCGGCGGCTTGTTGGCCACGTGGTAACCGGCGCGGCACTGCTTGCACACGCGCCGGCCGGAAAGGCGTTCGATGATCAGCGCCTCGGGGGCGGTATAATTGATGACCCCGTCCAGGGTGCGGTTGATGCCGGCCAGGATCTCGTCGAGCGCCTGGGCCTGGTCCAGTGTCCGGGGAAAGCCGTCGAGCAGGAAGCCGTACGAACAGGCCAGGCATCGGACGCGTTCGCGCACCAGTTCGACCACGGTCCCGTCGGAAACCAGCTCGCCGCGGCGCATGGCGCCGAGGGCGGTGGCCATCGCGGGTGACGGGGCATGGCCGCTGGTGTCGCGCGCGGCGTAGCGGAACACGTCGCCGGTCGAGAGCTGGCAGGCGCCGAATTCGCCGACGATGCGCTCGGCCTGGGTGCCCTTGCCCACGCCGGGGGGGCCGAGAAGGACGAGGTGCCACGGACGGGGCGGCACGGGGCCCGTTCCGGAACAGGTGGCGCCGGGACCCTGCAGCCAGGCGATACGATTGCCGGGAGTGTACATATCCGGCCGACGGTACCGGCTTTTCCCGGACGGGCGAGCGTTATGCGGTTCCGAGGCGTGCCGGGCGCCACCTATCAGTCAGTCGGGCGGCGCCTATTCGATCACCTCATCGATCAGCGGCCGGGGCCTGACGCGCCGGGGGCCGATCGTGAAGGCCGAGGCCACGAGGTGAACAACGGCGTCAGCGCTCGCGTCGTCCCGGGCATGCACAAGGCATAGTTTTCCGCCGGCCGGCATCGACTCGCCGACCTTCGCGAGGTCCGTGAGGCCGACCGCCGGGTCGATGGCCGCCGCGGCGTGGGTCCGGCCGGCCCCGAGCCGCAGCGCTGCCTGGGCGACCGCCATGGGGTCGACATCGCGGACGTAGCCTCCGGCCGGCGCGGTGACCTGGCGGGTCACCGGGGCGTGCGGCAGGCGGGCGTAGTCGTCAATCACCCGCTCGTCCCCGCCCTGGGCGGCGACGATCTCCCGGAACTTGGCCAGCGCGGAGCCATCGGCGAGCGCGCGTTCGAGCCGGCCGCGCGCGGCAGCGAGATCCGGGGTGACGCCGCCGAGCTGGAGCATGTGGGCTCCCAGCGCGAGGGTGACCTCCCGGAGATCGGCCGGGCCGCGGCCCTTGAGCGCCTCGAGGGATTCGACGACCTCAACGGAGTTGCCGACGGCGCGGCCGAGGGGTTCATCCATCGAGGTGAGGACGGCGCGGGTGGGCTTGTGCAGCGAGCGGCCGATGGCGACCATGGCGGCGGCGAGCGCGCGGGCGCGGGCCCTTGTCTTCATGAAGGCGCCGCGCCCGAAGGTGACATCGAGCACGAGGGCGTCGATGCCTTCCGCGACCTTCTTGGCCATGATGCTGGCGCAGATGAGCGGGATCGATTCGACCGTGGCGGTGACGTCGCGGAGCGCGTAGAGCTTGCGGTCGGCGGGGGCCAGCTCGGCCGTCTGGCCGATCATGGCGACGCCGATGCGCCGCAGCTGGGCGCGGTACTCCTCGAGGGAGAGGCCGACCCGGAAGCCCGGGATGGACTCCAGCTTGTCGAGCGTGCCGCCGGTGTGGCCGAGGCCGCGGCCGCTCATCATGGGCACCGGCACGCCGCAGGCGGCGACGAGGGGGGCCAGCACGAGGGAAACCTTGTCGCCGACGCCGCCGGTGGAATGTTTGTCGACCTTGATGCCCGGCACGCCGGCCAGGTCCGCCAGCGCGCCCGAGCGCATCATCGCCTCGGTGAGATGTGCGGTTTCCTCCGCGGTCATGCCGCGGAGGACGATGGCCATGAGCAAGGCGGTCGCCTGATAGTCGGCCCACTGGCCCGCGGTGACGCCGCGAACGAACGCGCCGATTTCCTCGCGGGAGAGCGCATGGCCGTCGCGTTTGCGGGCGATGATGGCCTGCGGGAAGACGGGATCGGGCATGGCGGCAGCATGACACCGGCGCGCCGGGCCGCAAGGAACGGAATGCGCCGGGCCGAAAGCGCGGCGACGCCTACCGGCGTTTGCGTTTCACGCTGAGCTGGGCGACGGCGAACCGCACGAGCCCTTCCAACCGCTCGACCTCGGCGGGATCCAGGGTTTCGCGGCCCTGGAGCGCCTCCTCGGCGCGGTGCATCGCGTTTTCGGCCGCATGCTCGTCGATCTGCGCCTCGTTGATGGCGAACTCGGCCAGCACCTTGACGCGGTCGCCCTCAATCTCGGCAAAGCCGCCGCCGATGACGAGGCCTTCGGTCTTCCCCTCGCGCGTGACGCGCAACTCGCCGTCGGCCACCTGGGTGAGCAACGGAAGGTGGCCGGGCAGCACGCCGATTTCGCCCCACACCGTGGGGACGACCACGGAGTCGACCGTGGCGCTGTAGACCCGGTCCTCAGGGGTGACGATCTCGAGGCTCAGGGGCATGGCGGGCGAAGATCAGAAACGCGGGGATGGTGATGGAGAGTTCCGGACTGAGGCGGCGGCGCGGCTCATTTCTTCGCGGCGGCCAGGACGTCTTCGATGGAACCCTTCATGTAGAAGTCGCCTTCGGAGACCTCGTCGAGTTCGCCGTCGAGGATCATCTTGAAGCCGCGGACCGCGTCTTTCACCGAGACGTAGCGGCCCGGGAAGCCGGTGAAGACCTCGGCCACGTGGAACGGCTGCGAAAGGAATTTCTGAACCTTGCGGGCCCGGTAGACGGTTTGCTTGTCCTCGGGGGAGAGTTCGTCGAGGCCGAGAATGGCGATGATGTCCTGCAGGTCCTTGTAGCGCTGGAGGACGCGCTGCACGCCGCGAGCGACGTCGTAATGCTCCTGGCCGACCACCTCGGCGGTCAGCGCCTTGGACGTGGAGCTCAGCGGATCGACGGCGGGGTAGATGCCCAGCTCGGAGATGGCGCGGTCGAGGACGATGGTGGAGTCGAGGTGGGCGAAGGTGTTGGCCGGCGCCGGGTCGGTGAGGTCGTCAGCGGGCACGTAGATGGCCTGGAAGGACGTGATCGAGCCTTTCTTGGTGGAGGTGATCCGTTCCTGCAGGATGCCCATCTCGTTGGCCAGCGTCGGCTGGTAGCCGACGGCGGAGGGCGAGCGGCCGAGCAGCGCCGAGACCTCGGAGCCGGCCTGGGAGAAACGGAAGATGTTATCGATGAAGAGGAGGACGTCCTGGTTCTTCTCGTCGCGGAAATACTCGGCGACGGACAGGGCGGAGAGGCCGACGCGGAGGCGCGCGCCGGGCGGCTCGTTCATCTGGCCGTAGACCAAGGCCACCTTGGACTTTGCGATGTCGTCCTGCACGATGACCTTGGACTCCGACATTTCGACGTAGAGGTCGTTGCCCTCGCGGGAGCGCTCACCCACCCCGGCAAACACGGAATAGCCGCCGTGCGCCTTGGCGATGTTGTTGATGAGCTCCATGATGATGACTGTCTTGCCCACGCCGGCGCCGCCGAAGGCGCCGACCTTGCCGCCCTTCACGAAGGGGCAGATGAGGTCGATGACCTTGATGCCGGTCTCGAGGATCGTGGCCTTGACGTCCTGATCGACCAGCGTCGGCGGCGAACGGTGAATCGGGTAACGCTTCTGGTGCGGCACCGGGCCACGGTTGTCCACGGCGTCGCCGGTGACGTTGAGGATGCGGCCGAGCACCCCCTCCCCGACTGGCATGGTGATGGGGGCGCCGGTGTCGACGGCCGGCATGCCACGGACCAGGCCCTCGGACGAGGACATCGCGATGGCGCGGACGACGCCTTCGCCCAGGTGCTGCTGGACCTCGAGGGTCAGCTTCTCCGGCTTGCCGGCGGCGGTGAACTCGACGGTGAGCGCCTGCAGGATGGCGGGAATGTTTTGTTCGGAGAACTGGACGTCAACGACAGGGCCGATGACTTGGACGATCTTGCCGGTGTTCATGAGCTGAAGCAGAAGGGTGACGGGTGGCGGAAAGGGCGGCCGCTATTGCGCGTACTGGGCCGCGGCGATCTCGAGGATCTCCTGGGTGATCGCCGCCTGCCGGGCCTTGTTGTACTCGAGGGTCAAATCGTCGATGAGCTTCGTCGCGTTGTCCTTGGCGGTTTTCATGGCGACCATGCGCGCGCTCTGTTCCGAGGCCTTGGCGTCCAGCACGTGGTGATAGACCTCCCGGTTGAGGTAGAGCGGCAGGAGCGCGTCCAGGACGACCGCCGGGCTCGGCTCGAACAGCATGTGACGGTCATCAGGCTTGGCCGGCGCGCCGGGGAGGTGCTTTCTCAGCCCGGCGATGACGTCCTGCAGGCTCTGCAGCGGAAGCAGCGGCAGGAGTGCGGGCTCCTGCACCAGCGTGTTCTTGAAGCGGGGCCAGATGATCTCGAGGGTGTCGACCACGCCATCGAGAAACTGCTTGGCCATGAACTCGGTCACGGCCTTGACCTCGGCGAACGGCACGCGGTCATGGATCTGGAAATCGGCCAGCAGGTCCCGGCGCGTGCGGACGAGGAACTGCGAACCCTTGCGGCCGATGACGGCGTATTTCGCCGGCCCCTTCACCTCCAGCACCAGCTTGAAGAGGTTGCTGTTCAGCGGGCCGCAGAGGCCCTTGTCCGTTGTGACCAGAATGATGCCGCGGGTCTTGATGGGACGGTGAACCAGAAACGGGTGAATCAATTCGTCGACCCGGCTGGCCAGGGTTCCGAGCATGTCGGCCATGAGCTCCGCATAGCTCCGGCCGGCCAGCGCCGCCTGCTGGGCCCTTTTCATCTTGGAGGCAGCCACCAATTCCATCGCCTTGGTGATCTGGCGGGTGTTCTTGACCGACCGGATGCGGCGGCGGATGTCGCGGGTGGAGGGCACGGTGTTCGGGGGCGGCGGAAGGTCAGGGCCGGTGCGGCGGGGGGCCGCGGCCGGCACCGGAGGTCAGCCGGTGTAGGACCCCTTCCATTCCTCGAGGGCCTTCTTGAGTTCCACGCCGAGGGTTTCGTCGATCGCGGCGTTCTTGCGGAGGGCGGCCAGGAGCGCGGATTTGCGGGTGCGGAGGAATTCCTTCAGGTGGCTGGCGGCCTCGACGATCTTCTTCACATCGATCGGGTCGAAATAGTTGTTCTGCATCGCCCACAGCACGGCCGCCTGCAGTTCGATCGGAATCGGATTGAAGGCCGGCTGCTTGAAGAGTTCGACGATGCGCGAGCCGCGGTCGAGCTGGGCCTTGGTGCGGGCGTCGAGGTCGGAGCCGAACTGGGCGAAGGCAGCCAGTTCGCGGAACTGGGCGAGCTCCCCCTTGAGCTTGCCGGCGACCTGCTTGGTCATCTTGAGCTGCGCGCTCGAGCCGACGCGCGAGACTGAGAGTCCGACGGAGACCGCGGGGCGGATGCCCTGGTTGAAGAGGTCGGTTTCGAGGTAGATCTGGCCGTCGGTGATGGAGATGACGTTGGTGGGAATATAGGCGGAGACGTCGCCGGCGAGGGTCTCGATGATCGGCAGCGCGGTGAGCGATCCCTTGGCCGCGAGGCGCGCGGCGCGCTCGAGGAGCCGGGAATGCAGGTAGAAGACGTCGCCCGGATAGGCCTCGCGGCCCGAGGGGCGCTTCAGGATCAGGGAAATCTGCCGGTAGGCGACCGCGTGCTTGGAGAGGTCATCGTAAACGATGAGCGCGTCCATGCTGTTTTCCATGAACCACTCGCCCATGGCGGCGCCGGCGTACGGCGCGATGTACTGGTTCGCGGGGTTGTCGGCGGCGGGCGCGGTGACGATGATGGTGTACTCCAGCGCGCCGGCGGCCTCGAGCGAGGCGATGGTGCGCGCGACGTTGGAGTTCTTCTGGCCGATGGCCACGTAGATCGAATAGAGCGGGCGGAAGGCCGGATCGTTGGAGGCCAGGCCCTGCCGGTTGATGGCCGCCTGGTGGATGATGGTATCGATGGCGATGGTGGTCTTTCCGGTGCTGCGATCGCCGATGATCAGTTCGCGCTGCCCGCGGCCGATCGGAATCATGGAGTCGATCGCCATGATGCCGGTGAGGACCGGCTGGGACACCGATTTGCGGAGGATGATGCCGGGCGCGATCCGCTCCACGGGATAGAACTCGCGCGCGTCGATCGGGCCCTTGCCGTCGACGGGCCGGCCGAGCGCATCCACCACCCGTCCGAGGAGCGCCTTGCCCACGGGCACCGACAGGAGCTTGCCGGTCGTGAAGACCTCGTCCCCTTCCTTGAGTTGGGCGACGTCGCCGAGCACGACGCAGCCGACCTCGTCCTCCTCGAGGTTGAGGGCGATGCCGATGGCGTTGCCAGGAAACTGGACCATCTCGTTGTACATCACGTCCGACAGGCCGTCGACTTTGGCGACGCCGTCGGCGATGGCGCGGATGGTGCCGGTGTTTTTCCGGACCGCCTTGGAGGACAGCTGGGCGATCTGTTGTTCGATCTGTTCGATGACGGTGCTCATGAGCGCGGCGCGCGGTTGGAAGCTGGGCGGGACGAAGGAGGGTCAGTCGGAAACGGTGAGGGCCGCGAGCTGGCCGGCCACGGAGGATTCATAGAGGTCATCGCCTACCCGGATGCGCAGGCCGGCGATGAGACCGGGATTCGGGCGCGTGACCGCGGCGATCGTGCGCCGGTAGCGGCGGGACATCGCGGCCTCGATGTCGGCGAGGATCCGGGCATCGACGACGCCAGCATGCTCAACGACAGCCTGGCGGCGCGCGAGTTCGCGGGCGATCAGGCGGCGGTAGTGTTTGAGGACGGTGAGCGGCTGCCGGGGCGGGTGCCGCTGGAGAAACGACAGCACGGCGCCCACCCGCGGCGCCGAGACCGTGCCATCGTCGAGGCTCAGATGGCAGAGGTGCCGGGCCAGTTGCTGGGACTGCCTGCTGGATTGCATGCCGGGGCCGGGTCTAGATGACGGTGATCTCGCGCGCGGCAGCTTCGTTGTACCGGGCGCGTTCGGCGTCGCTCAATTCCTTCGCGAGCACCCGCTGGGTGGTGGCCACGACCAGGCGGGCGACTTCGAGGCGGGCCTGCTCGAGCATCTTCTTGTGTTCCGAGGCGATGGCCTGCTCGGCCTTGGCGACGATCTCATTGGCGCGGGCGACGGCCTCCTGCTGCTGGCTTTCGGAGAATTCCTTCGCGGATTTGCGCGCGTCCTCAAGGAGCTTGGTCCCCTCGACCCGGGCCTGTTTGAGGATGGCTGCGCTTTCCTGCTGCGCTTCCGACAGGCGGGCCTTGGTCTCCTCGGCGTATTTTAGGCCGGCGGAGATCTGGCGCTGGCGCTCCTCGATCGTGACCAGCACCGGCTTGAAGGCGAACTTCCACAGGAGGAACGCGACGATGCAAAAACTCAGCATCTGCGCCAGAAGGAGCGGCACATCGACGCCGAAATCGGACATCAGCTTGGTGAGCTGGGAGGGGGCGCCTTCCTCCGCGGCGGCGAACAACAGCAGGTGCGGGAACATGGCGGAAAGGGGGGCCGCGCCGCGCGCTGGGCGCGGCGTGGCCGGGGAATCAGTAGTTGCCGAGGAACAGGGCGTAAAAGGCGATGGCCTCGGACAGGGCCATGCCGATGATGGACTGGACGAGGATCTTGCCGGAGGCACCCGGATTGCGACCGACTGCTTCGACGGCTTTGGTGCCGACGAGGCCGACGCCGATGGCGGCGGCGACGCAGCCGAGGCCCCCTTGGACATCCCTGAGGTTGCCACTGATTTCAGCGATGAGTTGGATCATGGTATTTGTGCGTATTCTTTTGGTTGGTTTCACGGC
Organism: Opitutales bacterium; assembly: GCA_037916645.1. Lineage (GTDB taxonomy): Bacteria > Verrucomicrobiota > Verrucomicrobiia > Opitutales > Opitutaceae > Fen-1467. Next base: position 11,552 of record JBAIXJ010000309.1, read on the forward strand.
GTCCGCACACTTTTGGGCACGGTCCCGCCGGGAAAGGGTCAATGCGGGGCGACAGCCTCCCCGGCCTCGGCGTGGCCGTGCTCTTCGTCGCCGTGGTTGCAAATGAGGCCGATGTAGACGCTCACCAGAAGGGTGAAGACGAGCGCCTGGACGAAGCCGATGAGCAGTTCGAGAATGTAAAACGGCACGGGCAGCACCCATTTCTGCACGCCGTACATGGCGTGGATCAGGCTTTCGCCTCCCATGATATTGCCGAAGAGGCGGAATGAGAGGGAAACGGGCCGGAACAGGATGGAGATGATCTCAATCAGGCCGACGCCGAAGAACACGACGAACAGGAAATAATAGATGGCGGCGGGAATCTCCTTCCGGTCAGCCTTGTTGCCGAACAGGTCCTGCAGCACCGCCTTGGGGCCGGCGTAGCGCAGGATGAAATACAGCCAGCAGGCCATCGCGACGAGCGCCAGGGCGATGGTGCTGTTCATGTCGGCGTTGCCCGGCCGGATCAGGTCCGCCCATTCACCGTGCTCCAGCACCTTGATGGTGGCCACGCCGGGAAGGAGGCCGCTCCAGTTCTGGATCAGGATGAAGGTAAAAAGCGCCACCAACAGCGGAAAGGCGGGGCGGGCAACCTTGGGGCCGACAATGGGGGTGACGAGGTCCAGCACGCCCTGCACGAGGCTTTCGACGACGGCCTGGCCCGCCGTGGGAACGAGCCGGGGGCGCCGCGTCGCGAGGCGGATCACCACGACGATAAAGAGCGCGATGCTCCAGCTCGCCACCATGCTGTTGGTCACCGGGAGGGGGCCGACCTTGAAGAGCAGCTCAGCCTTCGTGGGCACGCCGGCATCGCTGGCCAAGGCAGTCGCCGCGGTGGCCAAGGGCAAGAACAGCGCGGCGGTTTTTCGAAGCAGAGGCATCGTGGTGCGGGCGGGACGGAAAGTTAGAAAAGGATATGTGGTAGCCCAACGTTTCAATCGGCGTCAACCCCCGAAAGCTTGAATGCGACATCTCCCTTAAGTGCCATTAGCCGTTGTGCTATGTTTCGAATTCAAAACTACTTCCCCGCGGTCAGCCTTGCGGCGGGTGGAGATTTCCACGCCGCGGCCACGGAGAAATAGACGGTGGCGTGTGATTGGAAGATGGTGGGGTGTTCGAAGGCAAAGGGACCCGGGGGTAGCAGATCCCAGCACGGATGAGCCGCGATGGTGGCGACGGCTTCAACATAATAAGGCTCGAAGTCAGTGCGAAAAAAAAGATGACTCTCCGGCCCGGACCGGACCGCCACGGCGTCAAGGAACCTGGACTTAAGGAGCCGGTTCTTGTGATGGCGTTTCTTGGGCCAGGGGTCCGGGAAGAGCATGTAGACGTCGGCCAGCTGCTGCCCGGTCGGGAGTTCGCGCAGGAAATCCAGGGCTTCGCCGCGCAGAAAATGCAGGTTTCCGAGTGCGGCCCGGCGTTGCTTGCGTCTGGCCTTTTCGATCCGTTCAAGGCGCAGATCAATCCCGACGCACCATTGGGTGGGGTGCGCGGCCGCGTAGGCCGTCAGGAAATGGCCGTTGCCGCAGCCGACGTCCAGGACCATCGGACCCATGGGCGACCGCGCCGCGTCGGCGATCTCCTGGCGCAGAGCATCCAACCGCACGGCGCGGATTGCTTCAAAGACTTCGCGGGGCATTCCGCCGACAGGGTTAAGGATGCAGTCGAAACCAGGCAAGAATGGGCGGAGGCCGGAATCAGATTCCGATCGAAGGCGCGGTCCGTTCAGGTGACATGGTGCGGCAGGGTGAAGAAGAACGCCGTGCCTTGGCCGGGTTCACTTTCCGCCCAGACGCGCCCGCCATGAAGCTGGACGATGTGCTTGACGATGCTCAGACCCAAGCCCGTGCCGCCCTTTTCCCGCGAACGGCCCTTGTCGACGCGGTAGAATCTTTCGAAGATATGCGGCAGATCGGCTTCGGGGATGCCCGGGCCGTTGTCGCGCACGCAGATTTCGACCTCGGCGCCACCCAGCCGGGCATTGACCTCGATGCGTGAGCCGCGCGGACAGTATTTGAGCGCGTTATCCAGCAGGTTTTCGCAGACCTGGGTGATTTTGAGCGGGTCGATCAACACCGGGCCGATCGCGGGATCGATGGAAAAGGACAGATGGTGTTCCCGGGCGGCGGAGCGCTCGCGAACGTCGTCAATCACGCTGGCGAGCAACTCAGCGAGGGGGGTCGATTCCCGCCGCAGGCTGGGGTTGATGGATTCCAAACGCGAGAGCGTCAGCAGATCCTCCAGCAACGAGTTCAAGCGGTCCGTGTGTTTCTGGATGGTGCGAAGGAAATGCTCCCGGTCCGCCAGCGGCATCACCTGATGATTGTCGACGAGGGTTTCGATGTAGCCCTTGATGATGCTGAGTGGAGTCCGGAGTTCGTGGGAAACGTTGGCGACGAAGTCCTTTCGGACTCCTTCGAGATTCTTTTGCCTGGTGATATCGTGCAGGACGAACAGGGCCCAGGCTCCGCGGTTGTCGTCGAGCGGGGTGACGAGGGTGCCGGTGACCTCGATCCAGACGGTCCGGTCCTCCTCAATGAACTCGATTTCGTGCCGGGGCTCAGCTTGCCCGGCGCGCACCGCCTCCAGATAACGCAGAAGCGCCGCGCTGTGCAGGACCACTTCGAGGCGTTGATGCACAATCTCCCGCGCCGCGGGGAAGATCGCCTGAAGCGCCTGGTTGGCGAGCAGAATGCGGTTGTCGGCATCGACGATCAACACCGCTTCCTGCAGGCTGCCGAGCGTGGCCTCGAGCTGCGCGAGTTGATCGGAGCGGATTCGGTTGAGGCGCGCGAAGTCGGCGATCAGATCGTTGGTCGCGGCGCGCAGCCGGTTCCAGTCGGTGTTCTTTCCGGTGTCGTCCTCCCGGTGCAGGGGCTGCCGTGAGAGCACCGCTTGATGCAGACCGCGCACCGACTGGCGATGGTTGCGGAGCTTGGCGAGGGTCAGCAAGAGACCTACGCCCAAGGCGGCGGCGATCAGGGTGAGCATACTTCGGCTTTTCGATCGGCCATGCGATAGCCGACGCCGCGTATCGTCTCAATCCAGTCGGCCTCGGAGCCGAGCTTTTCGCGGACGCGGCGGATATGGGTGTCGACGGTTCGAGTCTCGATTTCCGTTTCGTAATTCCAGACGTTGATGAGGAGATGCTCGCGCGTTTGGACCCGACCGCGGCGCTCCATCAGGAGTCGCAGAAGCTTGAATTCGGTGGCCGTAAGTTCAATTGGGCGTCCGTTGACCGTCACTTCGTGGCGGTCTATGTCCAGAATGATCGCGCCCACCTGCAAACGCTTGATCCCGTCTGAGGGTTCATCTGAAGCCCGGCGGAGAATCGACTGAATTCGGAGAGTTAATTCTTTAATACTAAACGGCTTACAAACGTAGTCGTCGCAGCCAGTTTCAAATCCTGCTATGCGGTCCGCTTCTTCGGCGCGAGCGGTCAAGAACAAGATCGGGGTTTTTCTGAGCTTTGGGTCCGCCCGAAGGATCCGACAGATTTGGATCCCGTTAAGATCTGGCATCATTATGTCCAAGATAACGAGGTCGGGCATGAAAGTCCGGGCGGTTCCAACGCCAACGTTGGGATTGGTCACAGTCTCGGTCTGGTACCCCTTGGCCTTGAGGTGGTATGCCACTAGATCAGCAACGTCGGGCTCGTCATCGATGATCAATACTTTCTTGGGCTTTTGTTCCGCCATGGCTCGGAGCATAAAACCGCCCTTTTCGGTTTGCTAGTGAATAACCGGAAGTCACCAGATTGTTACAGGGGGCACGCGGAGGCACACCCTTAGATTTACTCCTCCGGTGAAACACCCTCGCCGGTCGTTTGGTGGCCTGGGCGATGGGCGTGAATATGGACCATCAATATCGTGATATCGGCTGGATTCACGCCGCTGATGCGGCTCGCCTGACCCAGTGTGTGAGGGCGGATTTCTTGAAGCTTGAGGGCGCTCTCCCGCCGCAGTCCGCGGATGGTCGAATAATCAATCGAGCCAGGTATTCGGATCTGCTCCGCGATGCGTAATTTTTCGATATGGCGAAGCTCACGTTCCAAGTAGCCTCGGTATTTGATCCGATATAGCACCTCGGCACGGATGGACAGGGGTTCTGCCAGAAATTCACCTGGGAGGATGGTCAAGGGCTCGCCACGCCTTATCCGGTCACCACAGCTCACGGATCCTTGGTTGAATGATTCAAGCCGATGCGCCCAGCCTTCGATGGAGCGTTTCTTGCGACGAATCTTATCTAATCGATTGGTAGATAATAGGTTAAACTCACATGAAAGGTCAAGTAGCCTAAGCTCCGAGCTGCCGTGATTGAACAAGAGCCGATATTCAGCACGGCTGGTGAACATCCGATACGGTTCATTCGTCCCTTTGGTGACGAGGTCGTCAATCAGAACACCGATGTAACCTTGGTCTCGGCCAATTACCATCGGGGGTTGGGCTCTTATCTTCTGAACGGCATTTATCCCGGCTACGATCCCCTGCCCCGCTGCTTCCTCATATCCTGATGTACCGTTGATTTGTCCTGCGAAAAATAGGTTCTCGACCTTCTTTGATTCCAGCGACGGATGAAGTTGGGTCGGAGGCGCAAAATCATACTCAACGGCATACGCTGGACGCAGAATCGCGGCATGTTCGAGTCCAGAGATGCTGTGAACCATTTCCACTTGAACTTCAAATGGCATGCTCGTGGAAAGGCCATTGATATAGTACTCGTCGGTATTGCGACCCTCTGGTTCCAGGAAAAGGATATGCCTTGGTTTGTCGGCAAACCGCACAAACTTATCCTCAATTGATGGACAATACCGTGGACCGACTCCTTTGATTTGGCCCCCGTAAAGAGCGGATCTGGTCAGGTTGGCAGCCACTATCTCAGCGGTCCTTTGTGACGTAAATGTTATCCAGCATGAAACTTGGGATGTTCCAGGATGCCAGCCAATCAATTCTTCTCCGAAGTGTTCCACGTGGAACAGATCGTGTGAATCCCGGGTGTCGTAAAAAGAAAAGAGCGTTGGCGGATCGTCTCCTTTCTGTTCCTCCATCTTTGAGAAATCGATGCTTCGACCGAGAACCCTAGGCGGCGTCCCGGTCTTGAGCCTTAGAAGTTCAATTCCCGCATCGACTAGACTCCCGGATAGAGTTTTCGCGCTGAAATCACCCAGTCGGCCTCCCTCATTCTTGTTTTGCCCGATGTGCATCAGGCCGCGAAGAAAAGTCCCAGTAGTTAAAATGACCGTTCTCCCATAGAACTCGATCTCAAGGTTGGTCTTGCAGCCAACAACCTTGCCTCCCTTCGTGATCAACTCCGTCACTGTGGCTTGAAACAATTGTAGGTTCGGCTGGAGCTCCAGCCTGTGCTTCAGCCGAAACTGGTAAGCCTTCTTGTCGCACTGCGCTCTCGGCGATTGGACCGCCGGCCCCTTCGACTCATTGAGCAGTCTGAACTGTATGGCCGTGACATCTGTGTTCATCGCCATTTCGCCGCCCAATGCATCGATCTCACGAACGATCTGGCCCTTCGCTTGGCCTCCAATAGCTGGGTTGCAGCTCATCTGGGCTATCGTGTCGATGTTACCAGTTAGCAGAAGAGTCGAAGCCCCCGCCCTAGAGGCGGCCAATGCAGCCTCAACACCCGCATGTCCGGCGCCGCAGACAATGACATCATATAATATCTTATTAAAGATCATATAGATGTGTAACTGGAGTATGCGTTCGGGCAGCACGCATATAACGGCCCAAAGGATCATTTCCCGATGCAAAAGAGCGAGAACAACTCATCCAGGATCTTCTCATTGTCCATTTGGCCGGAAATCTCCCCAAATGAGCTCAAGACATTGCGAAGTTCGCTTGCCAGCAACACGTCCACTTGCGCGGATGATCTCAGCATTTCGATCGCCGCCGCGAGGGATTCAGCCGCTTGGGCAAGGGCGTGAGCATGCCTCGAGTTGATTGCGACGAGATCCTCTCCTTGTTCCTCGCGGAATGATTCGGCCAGCCGGCCTATTGCCTCGCACAGCTCATCGCAGCCCATCCCCGTGAGGGCCGAGATGCGCACCGTGTCCAGTCTGGCGGGCGACTCAGGATAGGGGCCAGCCGGCACCAAATCCAACTTGTTTACGACGACGATCGTGTTGCGTGGCGTCAACTGGCGCGAGATCTCGGGGGGTAGGGCCGGGGCCGGACGGGTGGCATCCAGCACGAACAGGATCAAATCGGCCTCGTCCGCGTGTTCGAGCGTTTTGGCGATTCCCAGCCGTTCCAGCGGAGCGGGAGTGGGGTTCAGGCCAGCGGTATCAATTAATCTGATACAATGGGATCCCAGCGTGATGGCCTCCTCGAGGTAATCGCGGGTGGTGCCGGGCACGGCGCTCACCAGCGCGCGTTCGCGACCGAGGAGACGATTGAGCAGGCTGCTCTTGCCGGAATTGGGTTCACCCAGAATCACCGTCTTCACCCCGTCGCGCAGGATGGCGCCGTAGCGGTTGGTCGCGAGGAGGCGTCTGGTGTCGGCCAGGAGGCGCTGAAGGCCGGCCAGCAGCACGGAATGGTCCTCGGGCGGCAGATCCTCATCGGGAAAATCGATGTAGGCCTCAACGCGAGCCAGGATTTCCAGCAACTGGCGATTCAGGGTCTCCATGTGTTGCCCCAAAGCACCGCGCAACTGCCGGTTTGCGGCGGCCAAAGCGCGGTCACTGCGGGCCCGGATCAGGTCGATCACCGCCTCCGCTTGGCTCAGGTCCATGCAGCCATTCAGGAAGGAGCGTTTGGTGAATTCGCCGGGTTCGGCCGGTCGGCATCCGCGTGCGAAGAGATCCTCAAGTATCTTGTGCGTGATGAACGGGTTGCCATGGCAGGTGATCTCGAGCGCGTCCTCGCCGGTATACGAGTGGGGGGCTCGGAAAACGGTGTAGAGCACATCGTCGATCAATTCGCCGCTCCGACCGCGGTAATCGGATCGCGATACTTGACGCGGCGTGGGTGCCAAATGGAACACCGCCTCGACGAGTGGTCCGACGTGCGGACCACTGACCCGGACAATTGCCAAAGCCGAGGTCCCTGCGGGGGTGGCCAGCGCAGCAATGGTGTCGGCGAAATACGCCATGGGGCCACGCAAACGAGGCCGGGGTTGAAGGCAAAGCGAAAGCGCACCCCAGTCTGGGATGCGCCATCAACGAAGGCGGTGTGGGGATGAACTAGGCAGCCGGTGGGCTTCCCGTGACTTCGGTTCCTCCGGTGACACTCACCCGCTCGAGCACCGCCGCTTTGATCTTGGCCGCGAGCTCGGGATTCTTGGCGAGAGCTTCCTTGGCCGCTTCGCGCCCCTGACCGACGAGTTCGCCTCCGTAGGCGATCCAAGCTCCCTTCTTCTCGAGAATCCGGTGTTCAAGCCCGAGATCCAGCAACGAGCCCGTCTGCGAGATGCCCTCGTTGAACATGATGTCGAACTCGCATTCGGTGAACGGCGGCGCGACCTTGTTCTTCACCACCTTGATCTTGGTGCGATTGCCCACCACGCGGCCATCGGGGGTCTTGAGCTGGTCCTTGCGCCGAATGTCGATGCGGATCGATGCGAAGAATTTCAGCGCCCGCCCCCCCGGCGTCGTCTCGGGATTGCCAAACATCACCCCGATCTTTTCCCGAATCTGATTGGTGAAGATGCAGACACACTTGGTGCGGCTGACCACCGAGGTCAGGCGCCGCATGGCTTGGCTCATCAGTCGCGCCTGCGCCCCCACCGTGGCATCGCCCATTTGCCCATCCAATTCGGCCCGGGATACGAGCGCGGCGACGGAATCGATGACAATCACATCGATGGCATTCGAGCGGATGAGGGTCTCGGCAATGTTGAGGGCGTCTTCGCCGCTGTCCGGCTGCGAAATGAGAAGGTCGTCGAGCTTCACGCCCACGACTCGCGCGAATTTCGGGTCCAGGGCGTGCTCCACGTCAATAAAGGCCGCGAGGCCGCCGCGCCGCTGCGCTTCAGCGACCACGCTCAAGCAGAAGGTGGTCTTGCCCGAGGCTTCCGGACCGTAGATCTCGACGATCCGGCCCCGCGGGAGTCCGCCCACCCCCAGGGCGAGGTCGATTGCGAGCGAGCCTGTCGAAAGGGCATCGACCGTCATGCGCGCGGCACTGCCGAGGCGCATGATGGATCCCTCGCCGAATTGTTTGGTGATCGCGGAAACCGCGAGTTCGATGTTCTTGACCCGCGCTGGATCCGTGGCCGGCTCAGAGCGCGCCGGGGCGGGGGAGGGCTTGACAGGAGTAGGTTTGGACATGGGCGTGCCTATTCGGATAATCGTTGAATTAGCAATAAATGGAATCAGGAGCCGGGATTCGAGTCAAATCATGAGCGCGGGGCCTTTCTTCCGCAAAGCAAGCGGCGGCGCAAACGAAAAGAAGGCGCGCGGCGGGCATGCGCCCGCGGCGGGTTTCACCCGTAGCCGTAATAGCGCTTGAACCAGCTCACGAACCGCCGCAGCCCCTCGTCGAGCGCCACCTTTGGTTCGTAGCCGATGGCGGCACGGATGCGGGTAAGGTCGGCGCATGTGGCCGGCATCTCCGTCGCGAGCGGGGGCAGCAATTCCAGTCGCGCCTTTCGCCCTAGGACGGCCTCAAGCGTCTGCACAAAGTGGCCCATTTCGACGGGCTGGTTGTGCCCCAGGTTGAAGATGCGCCAGGCCGGGGCCGGGTCCGCTGCCGGCGGCGCGAACAGGATTCTGACCACACCGTCTGCAATGTCGTCGATATAGGTGAAATCGCGCTGATAGCGGCCGTGATTGTACAGCCTGACCGGCTGGCCCTCGCAGATCGCGCGCGCAAAAAGAATGGGTGTCATGTCCGGACGGCCCCACGGCCCGTAGACGGTGAAGAAGCGCAGGCCGGTCAGTGTCAGACCGTGCATGTGGGCGTAGCTGAAAGCCATGGCCTCGTTGGCCTTCTTGGTGGCGGCGTAGAAGGAGAGCGGTTGGCCCCCATCCTGGTCCTCATGGAAAGGCACGCGCGCGTTGGCCCCATAGACGGAACTGCTCGAGGCAAAGACGAGATGTACGGGGGGCCGTCGCCGTGCGGCCTCCAGAACGCTCGCAAAACCGTCAAGGTTGCTGTGCACATAAGCCGCCGGATTGTCCTGGCTGTAGCGCACCCCCGTCTGGGCCCCCAGATGCACCAGATAGTCCGGCCGGAATTGGTCATAAAGACCGGCGAAGGCGGAAGCATCGGCGAAATCGGCCTTGGCAAACCGGAAACCGTCCAGCCTCTCCAGTTCCGCGAGCCGGGCCCGCTTCAATTCGGCGGAGGCATACTCATTCAGGTTGTCCACTCCGAGCACCTCGCCCGCGGCGCTGGCGGCGAGCCGCTGGCAGACGTGGAAGCCGATGAACCCGGCCGCGCCGGTGACAAGAACTCTCATCCGGCGGGATTTAGAACAAAAGGGTGGGGCGCCGCTAGGCAAAACTCCGTTCCGGCTGATGCAGGCGCGGAGGGCCCGGACGGTCGCCTGTGAAATAGTTCAAGCTTTCTCTTGATTGCGCAGGAATCGCACCTATAAGTTGCGCCGCTTTTGCCATCAGGCATTGTTCGGTATGAAGATCAAGGCTTACCTGAAACCGCACTGCGGCTGGTCCCGCGGTGTCCGGGCCGTCATGCGCAAATACCAGCTCCCGTTCGAGGATATCGACGTCCTGGGGAACCAGGCGAATTACGAGGAGATGGTGTGCCGGTCAGGTCAGCCGCTCTCCCCCTGCGTGGAGGTCGACGGCGTCATGCTGGCCGACATCTCGGGCGAGGAACTGGAAAACTACCTTCTTGCCAACGGTCTCGTGAAACCCAACGACACCCAAACCGAAGAACCGACCAACGTCGGCTGCGCGGACGAGGAGCCCGCACGTATGGCCACGAAAACGATCCGGTTTTTCTAGCGAGCCACCCAGTCAGGACCATCAACGTTTTCACAGGGCCGGCTCCCGCACCGCGTGACCGGCCTTTTTCATGTCAACCGTCATCCCATCTC
>JBAIXJ010000310.1:0-1711 GCA_037916645.1 Opitutales bacterium
TATCTGCCCGTGAACGTGCCGCTCGGGTTCGACACCCTCGACGCCCGGGGCCGCGTGCTCCGCCATCAGCCGGCGTTTGTCTGGCTCCAGCCCGGCGAAAACCGCGGGTGCGTCGGCTGCCACGAGCCGCGCAATCATTCGCCCCAAAATGTCCGTCCCCTGGCCGCGCAGCTCGACCCGGCGAGCCTGACCCTCGCCGCGCAAACCCCCGCACCCCGCGGCTCCGCCCCATGAAGCTGACACGGATCATCCTGCTCGCAATTCCGGTGGGGCTCGCGGGAGCCGGGGCCGTCCTGGGCGGACGCTCCGCGCTGCTCGTCCACCAGCGCCGCCAGTCGGGCCGGCCCGACCTGCCGCTGATATCCTGCAACCATTGTCACGGCGTCAAACTGGAGAAGCTGCCGTGGGCCAAACCCCGGCCGCACCACGACGCGCCGGGCGGGATCGCAGTCTCCCCGGACGGCCGGCGGCTGTTCATCGCGCTGGACGATCGCGACGAGGTCGCCGAGGCCGATGCGACGACGTTTGCCGTCATGCGCCGCGCGCACGTCGCCGGCGGCCCGTTTGGCCTGGCGCTGGATGCGGCGGGCCGGCGGTTGTTCGTCGCATGCCCGCACCAGGACCGTGTCGCGGTGCTCGACACGGCCAGCCTCGCGGAGCAGGCCAGCATCGACGTGGGCCTGCGTCCGACCGACGTCGCCTACTGCCAGACCCCGGCCGGCGAACGGCTGATCGTCCCCAATTCCGGCAGCGACGACATCTCCGTGCTTTCCGTCTCACCGTTGCAGGAGGTGATCCGGGCGGCCGCGGGCCGCGAGCCCTACGCGGTCGCGGTGTCCGGCGACGGCCGCCGCGCCTATGTGGCAAACCGGATGGCGACCCATGATCAGATGCTCAGCCCGCCCGCCTCCGAGGTGACCGTGCTCGACCCGGCCAACGGTCACGTCCTCAATCGGGAACAGCTTCCCTCCGCCCACATGGCGGAGGGCATCGCCCCGGTGCCCGCCCGCGGCTGGGCCCTGAGCACGATGATCCGGGTGCGCAACCTCGTCCCGATCACCCAGGTGAAGGACGGCTGGGTCATGTCAACCGGCCTGGCGGTCTCGCAGGAAGACGGAGCAGTGACCCAGATCCCACTTGACGAGGCGAACGCGTACTTTGCCGATCCGTCGGGCGTCGTCGCCAGCCCCGACGGCCGGCGCGCCTACGTGGCCGCCGGCGGCGCCGACGTCGTGACGGTCCTCGACCTCGACTGGCTGGCCGCGTGGCTGGCCAAAACCGATGCCGCGGCGCGAAACGAAGCGATCGCCGACCTGGCGCTGTCGTATCACTACGTCGTCGCCCGGATTCCGACCGGCTGCAACCCCCGGCACCTGGCCATCTCCCCCGACGGGCGCCGGCTGTTCGTAGCCGAGCGCCTCGACGACGGCGTGCTCGTGGTCGACACGGCCACCCTCAAGCCGGTCGGCCGGGTCGTGCTGGGCGACGGCGGGCGCAACGATCCCATCCGCCAGGGCGAGCGGGTCTTCACCCGCGCGAAGTACACCTTCCAGGGCCAGTTCTCCTGCCGCTCGTGCCACCCCGACGGCCACGTCGACGGACTCTCCTACGACTTCGACGGCAGCGGCGTCGGCGACAGCCTGCTGGACAACCGCAGCCTCTGCGGCGTGGCCGGCACGGACCCGTTCAAGTGGAACGGCAAGAACCCCAC
>JBAIXJ010000311.1:0-1522 GCA_037916645.1 Opitutales bacterium
GAGGATTGCCTGAACCTCAATGTCTGGACTCCCGCGCTGGACGACGGCCGCCGCCCGGTGCTCGTGTACTTCCACGGCGGCGCGTACAACAACGGCACGGTCAACAGCGTCCTCTACGATGGCGTGCGGCTCTGCCGCCGCGGCGACGTCGTGGTGGTCACGGTCAACCACCGGCTCAACGGGTTCGGCTTCCTCTACCTCGGCGAACTCGGTGGGCCGGAATACGCCAACTCCGGCAACGCCGGCATGCTCGACCTCGTGCTGGCGCTGCGCTGGGTGCACGCCAACATCGCCGCGCTCGGCGGGGACCCGGGATGCGTCACGATCTTCGGCCAGTCGGGCGGCGGCGCAAAATGCGCGACGCTCATGGCGATGCCGGCGGCGCGCGGCCTGTTCCAGCGCGTCTGGACCATGAGCGGGCAGCAGCTCAAGGGCCGCACCCGCGCCGACGCGACGGCGACCGCGCGGTCCGTGCTCCAGAAGCTCGGCCTGTCGTCCGACCGCCTCGACGAGCTGCAGCGCGTCCCGCGGGACCGGCTGGAGGCGGCGATGCGGGGCGAGACGTGGACGCCGGTGGTCGACGGCGCGGTGCTGCCGCGCGATCCGTTCACCCCGGACGCCCCGCCGCTGTCGCAGGACATCCCCATGGTCCTGGGCAACACGCACGACGAGACGACCTACCTCATTGGCCGGGCGGATCCGTGGACCTTCGCGCTCACGTGGGAGACGCTGCCCGCCAAGCTCCGCCAGCACGCGAGCCGCTTCATCGGCGACCTTTCGCCGGAGGCGATCGTCGCCGCCTACCGCGGGTGGTACCCGCACTACACGCCGAGCGACGTGTTTTTCGCCGCGACCACCGCGGCGCGGTCGTGGCGGGGCATGGCGCTCGAGTCGGACCGGCGGGCGGAACAGGGCGGGGCGCCGACCTACGTGTACTACCTCTACTGGTCCTCGCCGGTGGACGGCGGCAAGTGGAAGGCGCCGCACACGCTCGACATCCCGCTCGTGTTTGACAACACCGCCGCCGGCGACGGGCAGACCGGCTACCCTCCGACCGGCAACGGCCCGGAGGCGCAGCGGCTGGCGGAGCTCATGAGCAGCGCGCTGCTCGCGTTCGCCCGCACCGGCAGTCCCGGCACGCCGGAGCTGCCCGCGTGGCCGCGCTACGAGGTGCCGCGGCGCCCGGCGATGATCTTCGACCTGCCGCCGCGGGTGGAGGACGACCCGCGCGGCGCCGAACGGAGGCTCTTTGCGCCGGTGAGCTATGCCCAGCCGGGGACGTGAATGACGGATTGAGGGACAAAGGGTTCTTTCTCCCGCGAATCACCGGCCGTCGCCCCCTCCGGTGGCTGCGACAGACTTGCCGGCAGGCCGGTGAGGGGCTATGGCCGGGACGCACGAATGGACTCGAATATTACCCGGCAAGTCTTGGAGGCGGCGTGGGGGTTCATTCTCGAACGCACCCGGGCGAATGCGGCGGCGTTCGGCGACCGGCTGCCGCACGCGGCGGTCGACGGACGCT
>JBAIXJ010000312.1:0-2710 GCA_037916645.1 Opitutales bacterium
TCAGGCGGCCCTGGACGCTGGCAAGCTTCTTCGGGTCGGCGCCGGGGAGCGGCCGGAAGGTCACCGGCTCGTCGGCCGTCGGCGGGACGGCGTGCCAGCAGAGGTCGACGAGGCAGCCGCGCCGCCACTGGCGGATCGCCTCCTGCACGATGTCCGGCCGGGCGAGGTACGAGTCGGTGTCGCCGGCCTTGGCGAACCCGAAGTCCGAGGCGAAGATCGCGGGCGTTTTGCCGATGTACCGGGCGGCGAACGCGGAGTTGCGGCTGCCGGTGGCCGGGTAGTTGTGCTGCGCGGTCAGCGTGGCGTGGCCCGAGAGGTCGTGCAGCATCTGGAGCACGGCGCGGACCTCGGGCAGGGCGTCCGGGGTCACCGGTGGGATGGCGTCCGCGCCGGCGAGGAGCGCGGGCAGGCCGAGGGTGAGCGACAGGAGTCCGGGGAGGGCGGCCGCGCGCGGAAGCTTCATGGCGTCACACTTGCCGGCCGCGCAGGGCTGTCAATCGCACGGGGGCGGAGCCGGGATTTCGTTTTCACCACCAAGACACAAGGGCACCAGGAAAGAACCCGTTTGGTTTTTCCTGGTGATCCAAAAAGGGCGGGCTTTGTGCCTCCGTGTCTTTGTGGTTCAGCAAGGACCGACGCGACGTCGGAGGACTCCGGTGAAATGCCACACCTGAGATCACCAGCGGGCATCAGTGTCCATCCGTGCACATCCGTGGTGGAAGAGAGTCCGTCATCAGGCATCGGCCGTCCGCCGTTCCCGCAGCGCCTGCTCGATCTCGTCCACCCGCGGCTGCGTGAGGGGATAGGCCCAGAGCGCCACCGCCTTCAGGACGGCGAAGAGGCCGGGCACGAGCGAGAAGGCGAGCGAGATGCCGAGCAGCGCCCGGGGCGTCTGGGCCACGTCGCGCACGAAACCGAACCGCGCGAGGAACACGGGCAGGAGCACGCCGGCGATCATCGAGCCGGTCTTGAGCGCGAAGAGCGACGCCGAGTACACGAGCGCCGTCGAGCGCCGGCCGAACTTCCATTCGCCGAAGTCGGCCACGTCTGCGTACATCGCCCAGACGAGCGCGGAGGTCGGCCCCATGCAGAGGCTGCCGAAGGCGTTGACCGCGAGCTGCAGGCCGAAGGCATCCTTCGGCAGCACGTAGAACGAGGCGTACGCGACCGCCGTGATCAGGGTCAGCCCGATGGCCAGGCGCCGCTTGTCGATGTGCCGCGCGACGAGGCCGAGGGCGGCCGCGCCGAGCATCTGGCAGGCGCCGTTGGACGAGAGGAACACGGTGGCGCGGTCCATGAACCCGAAGAGCACCGGCGTGCCGTCGTCGCCCACGACGTACTTGAAGTAGAACAGCGTGCTGCCCGAGCGCAGGATGATGAAGGTCATCGAGAACACGGCGGTGAAGAGCAGCGCGATCCACGGCCCGTTCCGCAGCAGCTCGCCCAGCTCGCCCCGGAGGTGGCTCTTCTGCCCGGGCGGCGGCGTCACGCGCTCCGCGGTCGTGCCGAAGCAGATCAGGAACATCGCCACCGAGAGCACCGCGAAGATTGCCATCGTGTACTGGAAGCCGCGGACCTCGCTGCCGCCGCCGAGCGCATGCACCAGGGGCCGGATGAAGGTCGAGACGAGGAACGCGCCGCCGAAGGCGCCGACGAACCGGAAGCTCGAGGCCACGGTGCGCGTCCGCGACGACGGGCTGATCACGCCCAGCAGCGAGGAGTAGGGGACGTTGATGGCCGTGTAGACCATCAGCATCAGGTTGTAGGTCAGGTAGGCGTAGACCAGCTTGCCCGTCGGCCCGAGGGAGGGGTTGGCGAAAATGAGGTAGCCGCAGAGGCCGTAGGGCACCGCCATCCACAGCAGGTAGGGGCGGTATTTGCCCCAGCGTGTCCGCGTGCGGTCGGCGATCACGCCCATGATCGGGTCGTTCACCGCGTCCCACAGGCGCACGAGGGCCATCATCGTCGCGATGGCGCCCGGCAGGATGCCCCACACATCGACGTAGTAATACGTGATGAAGATGTTGAAGGTCTGGAAAAACAGGTTGGACGCGGTGTCGCCCAGCGCGTAGCCGAGGTATTCGCGCAACGAGAGTCCGTCGCGGCCGGGGGAGGAGGGGGTGCGCATCCGGGCCGAAGGTAGCCGCGCCGCGCGGCGGGCGTCGAGGATGGTTTTGGGATGGCGGATTCCTTTTTAACCACGAATGCACACCAATCTTCACGAATGGGCCCGCGTCGTTTTGTAGGGCGGGGTTTAGCCCCGCCGGTCTGGGGATCGAGATCGTTGGCGGGCATCAAGCCCGCCCCACAAAGACGAGTAAGTCTATTCGCGTGGATTCGTGTGATTCGTGGAAGAAAGAAGTCACGCCATCCGCCATCGCCGGAGTTGTCATCGCCCCGGGCTTGTGCGTTGGTGGGGGCGCCCGATGAAAAACCGCACCGTCTGCTCGATCCTGCCGCTGCTCGCCGCTGTTCCACTCGCCTGGCTGCTCGCGGTCCCGCGGGCGACCGCCGACCCGGCCCACTGGAAAGCCGACATCGCGGCGTTCGAGCAGGCCGACGCCGCCCACCCGCCGCCGCAGGGCGCGGTCCTGTTCGTCGGCAGCTCGTCGATCCGGCTGTGGACGACGCTGGCGGAGGATTTCCCGGACGTCCCCACGATCAACCGGGGCTTCGGCGGCTCCGAGCTGGCGGACAGCGTCTTCTACGC
>JBAIXJ010000313.1:0-1682 GCA_037916645.1 Opitutales bacterium
CTGCTGGCCGGCCGCGAGCCGCCCGTGACGCAGACCCCGGTCTTCGGGTGCTCGACGAAGTGGGCCGAGAAGGCCGAGGCCAACCGCCGCTGGCTGGAGCAGATGCACGCGCGGCCGGTGTCGGTCACGCCGGCCGACGCCGCGGCCCTCGCCGAGCTGCGCGCGAACAAGGGCACCGGCAAGCTGCGCGTCATCAACGCCTGGGCGACCTGGTGCGGACCGTGCGTGGCCGAGTTCGACCAGTTGATCGAGACGAGCCTCATCTTCGCCTACCGCGACTTCGAGATGGTCACCGTCGCCGCCGAATACCCCGACCAGCAGCCGAAGGTTCTGAAGTTCCTGCAGCAGCACCACGCGGCGACGCGCAACGTGATCTTCGGCGATTCGGACCAGTACAAGCTCATCGCGGCGCTCGACCCCGAGTGGAAGGGTCCCCTGCCCCACACACTGGTGGTCGATCCGGACGGCAACGTGATCTACCGGCACACCGGCGAACTGGACTTCCTCGAACTCCGCCGCGCGATCGTACCCGCCCTGGAGAAGATCTCCCCCTGGGGCGGCCTCAGCCCGATCAAGTAGGCGGCCGCCGCCCGAGCGGCCGCCGGCTTAAGGGGTAAAGTGTAAGGTGCAAGGTGGTGGGGCGGGCTTTCCTGTCCGCCGAAGCCTTGGCGAAGGCGGAATGCCCGCCAGATCCGCGATTCGGCGGGCGTAAGCCGGCCCCGCCGTCCGCGGGACCGGGCGCGCTTCCACCACAGGTATCCGTGATCCGCTTCCACCAGAGGTATCCGTGATCCGTGAATGCGGCGCGGCCGCGGAATCGATCGTCGGTGGCGCCCACGGGTCGGGAGGCCCGTGCCGCAACGCATTCCTGGCACATCGGGGTCAAACAGCCGAACCGGACGGTGCCGCCCGGCGGATCCCTACGTCCGGTGCCCGCTGGCCTGCGGATGTTCCCGGGGGTCGTGGTTGGGGTGGTACCCCAGTTCATCCTCAAAACCCTGCGGCGCCCGCGCCACCATCACCAGCAGGACGACAATCCCCGTGACCACGATCCCCGCGGCCAGAATGCCCGCGACGACGAGGGAGATGATAACTGCGGGGACCAGTTTCATTGTCGCTCTTTCCCTCGGGCGGCGGGAACCGGCGCGAAGGGGGCATTGCCCGGTATGAGGTCCGTTGGCCGATAATCAGGAAGCTGCAGTGGGGTTCGGGGCAGCAAGATCCATGGGGGCGGCGCCGTTCAGACCTGGGCCGAGGTGGCCGCCCTCCGGAGCGCCCGGCGCTGGCCGCCGGCCTCCCGCAAACGGCGCAGCGCCGCCGGCACGGTGCGGAGCAGGATCTTCAGATCCCGGCCGGGCGACCGCTGCGCGACGTAATCCAGATCGAGGCGGGCCATGTCATCCACCGTGGACCAACTCCGGCTGGAAACCTGCCAGAGCCCGGTCACGCCGGGGGGCACCCGGGAGCGAGTATGTTTCCAGGAACCCAATGCCATGAATTCCTCCGGGAGGCACGGCCGCGGCCCGACGAGGCTCATTTCGCCGCGCAGCACGTTGAGGATCCGGGGCAGGTTGTCCAGGCCCGAGGCCCGCAGAAACCAGCCGCCGGGAATGAAGCGCTGGTCCGGCCGCCGGCCGTCCGGGCGCCGGTCGGGGACGACATGCATGGTGCGGAAACGGTAG
>JBAIXJ010000314.1:0-1580 GCA_037916645.1 Opitutales bacterium
ACGGGTGGACGAAGATGGTGAAGCCATCCTCCGGCCGGGCGCCCTTGGGTTCGGGATGGGCGGCCTCACCGGGCTCCAGGGGCGCGGCGTCGAACGTGATCTCGCACGGGTAGCGGACCGCGGAGCGGTCCTGCAGGAGGCGCTGCAGATCGCCCCAGCCGAGCCCCGGGCCGTATTGGGCGCAGATCGCCGCCCCCTTTTCCGCCACATGGGCGTTGAGCGTCTGGCGGACATCGTCGGCGGTCAGCCGGGTGGCCATGGCGCGGTCTCCTAGGAATGCACCGGCGCCCGTGCCGGCGTGGTGCCGAGTTCGCCCGCCGGAAGGCTCTCGTTGGCCTTCGACAGCCGGCCCTGCATGATCGGCACGGACATCCGCAGGAAGATCGTGTAGCAGAGCAGGCCGAACGCCCAGATGCCGATGCAGACCAGCGTCTCATTGAGCGAGGGCCGGTATTCGACGATCTGGCCCAGCGGCGAGGGAATGAATCCCGGAACGACAAGCCCCATGCCCTTCTCGATCCAGATGCCGACGATGCAGAGCACGCAGGTCAGGTTGAGCCAGCGGAGGCTGCGGCTGAGCGGCAGCAGAAGGAGGAACATCGCCAGGAGGTTGAACCCGATCGCGGTCCAGATCCATGGCACCAGCGTGCGATGGCCCTCCAGGCCGAGGTAGAGGTATTTGGACGAGGCGACGTGGAGGCTGCCGGAATAGAACTCCTTGAACACCTCGCAGAGGAGCAGGAACACATTGATGAGCATCGACACCTGGACGATGCTGCGCAGGGTCAGCAGCGCCTTGTCGGTGATGTGATACTCGGTGATGCGGCGGATGATCTGGAGCGCCAGGATGATTAGCGCCGGGCCGGCGGTGAAGGCCGAGGCGAGGAAGCGCGGGCCGACGATGGAGGAGTTCCAGAAGGGCCGGCCGCCGAGGCCGACATAGAGGAAGGCCGTGACGGTGTGAATGGAGATGGCCCAGACGATGGCGATAAAGACGAAGGGGATGTAGAACCATTTCGCCGGCTTCCGGTTCTGGTAGCGGCAATAAAGCAGGTAGCCGCAGATGTGCAGGTTCAGGAGCAGGTAGCCGTTCAGCACGATCACATCCCAGCTCAGCATGGAGGCGGGGAAGTTGAGCTGCCCGAGGCCGGGGATGAGGTGCCAGAAGCGATCGGGCCGCCCGAGGTCGACGGTGACGAAGGCGAGGCACATGAGGATGGCGGCCACCGCGAGCAGCTCGCCGAAGATGACCAGGTCGTGCAGCTCCTCGTTGTCGTAGATGTAGACGGGGATGACCATCATCACCGCCGCCGCCGCGACGCCGACCAGGAAGGTGAAGTTGGCGATGTAGACGCCCCACGAGACCTGGTCGCTCATGCCGGTGACGATCAGGCCGTGCACGAGCTGCTTGGCGTAGGCGTTGAGGCCGAACAGGACGAGGACCGTCAGCACGCCCATCCAGAGGTAGTAGCGCCAGTCGCCGACGAAGGCGATGGCCGCGCAGCGCCGGAGGAAGACGAGGTAGTTGCGGATGGCGCGCGTCATACGTCGAAGTAGTAGAAGAAGCGGGGCGAGGTCCC
>JBAIXJ010000315.1:0-1568 GCA_037916645.1 Opitutales bacterium
CGAAGGCTGGCACGAGACCACGCTGGACGCCAGCGCAGCCCAACGCGCGTCCGGGTGGCCGCGATCATATCGCGTCCTCGACGACGGCCGGGTGTTCGTTCACGAAGCCGCCGACGTCCATTACGAAAAGGGCATGATTTGCACGGACTGTCACCTCGCGTCGGAAGTCATGGGCGACGGCGCCCGCCACGCCCACGAGGAGGATGCCGTCAAGATCGCGTGCACCGACTGCCATTCGGACCGGCCGCCCGCGACCGCCGGCTTCACAGAGATGGAGCAAGAGACTCAGCGCATCGTCGCGCTGCGGCAGTTGAATCGGGCGGAGCGTCGATTTGTCCGTGCGCGGTCGGGCGACGTCACCTACCCGAATGTCTTCGTCGATGAATCCGGGACGATTTCCCTGGTGACGGTCGGCGGCGCGGTGCTTCAGCCAAAGGCTCCCGCCCGTGCCTGCGGACGGGACATCACGGCCCACCAAAAGCTGGAATGCCGCGCCTGCCACAGCGCCTGGGCACCCCAGTGCATCACCTGCCACACCACCTTTGATCCCAAGGCCGAGGGCTGGGACCATCTGGCCGGTCGCCTCGTCCGCGGTGTCTGGCAGGAAACCGGCGGCGATTACCGCGCCGAACCGCCGGTGCTCGGCGTCCGGCGGGCCACGCCGGCCGGCGGGCCGCCGGCGGAGCGCATCGGCATCTTTGTGCCGGGAATGATCATGACGCTCAACCAGACCACGGGCGCGACGCCGCGGCCGGACGAGTTTCACCGCCGGTACGCGCCCACGTCACCGCATACCACCGTGTCCGCCGCGCGCGACTGCCGATCGTGCCACGCGGACTCGCTGGCCCTGGGGTACGGCCGCGGCGTGCTGAAATACCAGATCCGGGACGGCCGCGGCCATTGGGCGTTCAATCCCGCCCTGCCGACCTCCGGCTCGGACGGATTGCCCGCGGATGCGTGGATCGGCTTCCTGGAGGAACCGGGGACACCCGCCGCCACCCGCAAGAACGTCCGCCCGTTCAATCGCGACGAGCAACGGCGCATGCTGCTCGTCGGCGCCTGCCTCCAATGCCATTCGGAGAAAGAGCCGCGGCTGGCCGCGGTTTTTGCAGATTTCGACCACTACCGCGACCACCTGAGCCCGCGCTGCGTCCTGCCCGGCTGGGAGCAATGAGGCGCGCCGCTCCCTTATGGCCGCCGGGCCAGCACCTGCACCACGGCCGCCCGGCCGGTGTGCTTCGTGCCCTCACGCACGTCCCGCTCCAGCTCGCGCAAGATCTCAAAGTCGAGGCCCGCGAGCTCGTCCCGCAACTGCACCGCGGTCATGAGTAGATCGACTTCGCGCGGCCCGCCGGTGTCGTAGGCCAGCTGGGCCGGCGTGTACGCCTCAAGGATGAACACCCCGCCCGGCTGCAGCCCGCGCACGACCTGGGCATGCACGGTCCGCCGCAACGCCGGCGGCAGGTGCGCCCAGATCGCCACGATGCCCGCCCACGCGCCCGGCGCGATGCGGTACGCCGCCAGGTCCGCCGCCACGGTCGCAATCCTGACGCCGCGGGCGGCGGCCA
>JBAIXJ010000316.1:0-1704 GCA_037916645.1 Opitutales bacterium
GGCGCCGCCACCGCGTTGTGCAGCGCGCTGTTCGTGTGGGTGCGCGACTGGCTCGGCAAACCGCCCGAGGAGACCAACGCCACCCAGCTTCTGAAGCGCGCCGCCGCCGTGGTGAAGCCGCTGGCGCCGCAGCTCCTGGCCAATGCCGTCGTCGTGCTCCTCTTCGTCGTGGTCTGCCTGCTTGTCCAGAGTTTCGGGCTGGGCCCCGGCCTGGACCGGGTCCCGTACGGGCTGGGCGGCGCCAGCGCGATCGTCCTGCTCACGTTCCTGCTCTTCACGCCCGCCCGGGTGGGCCTGCACGATTTCTACCGCTCGCGCATCAGCCGCTGCTATCTCGGCGCCGCGGCGGCGCAGGATTTCCCCCGGTACCGGCGCCCCACCGTCGAGCAGCCCGACGATGATTTCACCCTCGGCGCCCTCGTCGAGCGTCCCGGCTACCCCCGCCCCATCCACCTGGTCTGTTGCACGGCGAACAACCTTTCCGGTGATCCGCTCGGCAGCCTCTACCGCGGCGGCCGCAGTGTGACGGTCTCGCCATTCGGCCTCACGTTGGGCGACGTTTCCGCCCCGATGGACCGCCTGCGTCTGTCCTCCGTGCTGACGGCGTCCGCGGCGGCGTTCAATTCCCAGATGGGCAGCCTCTCCATGCGCCTCGGTCCCGCGGTCTCCTTCCTGATGTGCGCCTTCAATCTCCGCCTCGGCCTCTGGGTCGCGCATCCGCGCAATCCCCTGGAGAAGCCGTTCCCGCCCGGATTGCCGTATTTCTACGAGATGTTCGGCCGCACGAACTGCGATCCGGAGCCGCCGGAGCCCGCGCCCGCCGGCGCCGCTGCACCCGGGCCCGTCGAGAAAGCCGAGCGGATGGTGGCGGATTGGGTCGATCGGACCCGCCGCTATGCCCACATGTTGCACCTCTCGGACGGCGGGCACTTCGAGAACCTTGCCCTCTACGAACTCGTGCGCCGGCACTGCCGCTACATCATCGCCTCGGACAGCGGCGCCGATCCCCAGTCGGCCTTCGACGACCTCGCCAACGCCCTCCGTCGGATTCGCGAGGATTTCGGCGTCGAGATCGAGCTCGACGTCAGTCCGCTGCGCCCCGGCGCGGACGGTCTCGCGCGGCAGCACGCCGTCATCGGCACCGTTCACTACGACGGATTCGGCGGCACAGACAAGGGGACGCTCATCTACCTGAAGCCCGTCCTGACCGGTGACGAGCCGGCGGACGTGCTCCAGTACAAGCAGCGCAACGGAGCCTTCCCCCACGAGTCGACCGGCGACCAGTTTTACGACGAGCCGCAATGGGAGTCCTACCGGCGCCTCGGCGAGCATGCCGGCAACATCGTCTTCCAGTACGTCGAGGAACTGGCACCGGCCCGCCGGTCCGGCCTGCGGTTCGTCGAGAGCGTATTCTTCGACGCCACCGACCGCTGGTTTCCGGCTCCGAGCCGGGAGAATGGCATCTTCGCCGAACTGAACGCGCGTTGCTCGGACCTTGACGCCGCGGTGCGCGATGACGCCCCGGCGGCTCTGCGGGCCGAGCTTTTCCCGGAGGTCGGCGCCACCGGCGCCGCCGTCGGGCGGGTGAAGCCGGTCACCGCGGACGACGAAATCCGCATCCTCTTTTTCTGCCTCCAGGCGGCGCAACTCCTCGAGGATATCTGGCGGACCGCCGAGCTGACGACGAAATGGTCCCACCCGGTC
>JBAIXJ010000317.1:0-1578 GCA_037916645.1 Opitutales bacterium
CGGCGAGGGGTGCAGCCACTCCGGCACGTGGTGGGACTACGACAACGACGGCTGGCCCGACCTTTACGTCGCCAACGACTACGGCACGCCGGACAAGCTCTACCACAACAACCGCGACGGCACGTTCACCGACGTCATCGACCGCGCCGTCCCGCGCACCTCGTTCTACTCGATGGGCTCGGATCTGGGCGACGTGAACAACGACGGCCTCATCGACTTCCTCGTGGCCGACATGGCGACGACCACGCACCGCAAGGACCAGAACTCGATCGCCGAGGCGCGCGAGCGGGCCGTCGAGCCCGACAACTCCCCAGCCGCGCCGAAATACCACCGCAGCGCGCTCTACCTCAACACCGGCACGGGCCGCTGCCTCGAGGCCGCGTCCCTGGCCGGCATCGCCGCCTCCGACTGGACGTGGGCGCCGCGGCTCGAGGACCTCGACAACGACGGGCGCCTCGATCTCTTCGTGACCAACGGCTTCAACCGCGACCCCAACCCCGACGTCTACTCGCGCATGATGAACGCGGAGAGCCTGACCGAGCGCAACCGCATCATGTACGACAGCCCGGTCCTGGTCGAAACCCACCTCGCGTTCCGCAACCTCGGCGACCTGCGGTTCGAGAACGTCGGGGCGGCGTGGGGGCTCGACGAAAAGGGGGTGGCGTTCGGCGCCGCCTTCGGCGACCTCGGCGGCGACGGCAACCTCGACCTCGTCTACTCCAACTTCCAGAAGGGCGTCAGCCTGTTCCGCAACGACAACGACACCGGCCACCGGGTGACGATCGACCTGCGCGGAACGGTCTCCAACCGTTTCGGGATCGGCGCGCTGGTGCGGATCGAAAGCGCCCTCGGCGGGCAGGTCAGCCAGCTCTGGCTCGCCCGCGGCTACTCCTCAAGCAGCGAGCCGGCGGTGCATTTCGGGCTGGGCGCCGATACCGTGATCCGACGGCTGACCGTCACCTGGCCGAGCGGCCTCGAGCAAACATTCACGGATCTGCCGGTCGACCGCCGGTACACGATCACCGAGCCGGCAGGTCCCGCGCCAGCGTTGTCGACGAAGGAGGCTCCGCCACCCGCCGGACAATTCGCCGACGTGAGCCAGTCCGCCGGCTTTGCGGTGCGGGCGCGCGAGGAGCCGATCGACGAATCGTCCCTGCAGAAATACGTGCCGGTCCGTCTCAACCGCCGCGGCCCGGCGCTCGCGGCGGGCGGGATCGAAGGCACCGGGCGCGAGGCTGTGGTCGTTGGCGGCACCACGGTGGAGCCGCGGCGCCTGCTGCGGCTCGGCCCCGAGGGCAAGTTCGCGGCGGGCGAGGCGCCGGCCCTGGCCGGGGCGGGCGACGTCGACGATGGTCCGGTGCTGCTCTTCGACGCCGACGGCGACGGAAACGAGGATCTGCTCGTGACCAAGGGCGGTAATGCGCTGCCCGCGGGTTCACCCGAGTACCAGCCGCGCCTGTTCCTTGGCGACGGCAAGGGCGGTTTTCGGCCCGCGCCCGACGGCGCGCTGCCGGCGCTGCCGATCAACGCGGGGGCGGCGGCTGCGGCGGACTTCGACCGCGACGGCCGGCTCGACCT
>JBAIXJ010000318.1:0-2386 GCA_037916645.1 Opitutales bacterium
ATCGACACGGGCTTTGACAACGGCCTCGCGTTCTGGGTGAGCGGCGACAACCTGTGGAAAGGCGCCGCGCTCAACTCCATCCAGATCGCCGAGCTGATGCACCGCGAAGGCCTGCTCAAGGCGAAGATGGTGCCGGTCGGTGTCTGAGCGGCGCGTCGGCCGGTCGGCGCGCCAGAGACCTTCTGGCGGGCGTCACGCCCGCCCCACCGTGGGTCCGGCCATCCCGGGTGCAAGGCCGTGATCACCATTGAATCGGCATTCCCGAAGCTGCACGCGCCGCCCGGCCATGGCGCCTTGCGCGAGGCTGGTGAGCGTGCGGATGTGCAAACGGATGAACGGCGGAGAGATGTTCGTCGACAGGCGGAATGGTAACGTATAATGCGGTGCGCAGCCTCCGCCCCGGCGCCCCCAACCAAATCCGTCCCGGAATCACCTCCCCATGAAACGAATCCTCTGCCTCCTGCTCGTCCTCGCCGCCCCGGCCTTCGCCCAAAAGTTCGACGGCCTCGCCCTGACCCCGCCCATGGGGTGGAACAGCTGGAACACCTTTGCGAGCAACATCAACGAGACGGTCGTCAAGGAGACCGCCGACGCGATGGTGGCGAACGGCATGCGCGACGCTGGCTACCAGTACATCGTGATCGACGACTGCTGGGCGAAGATGGAACGCGACGCGAACGGGAACCTCGAGGCCGATCCGGCCAAGTTCCCGCACGGGATGAAGGCCGTCGCCGACTATCTCCACGAAAAGGGTTTCAAGTTCGGGATGTACAGCTGCGCCGGCTCGAAGACCTGCGGCGGCTACCCCGGCAGCATGGGCCACGAGTACCAGGACGCGCGGCAGTTCGCCGCCTGGGGTGTGGACTACCTCAAGTACGACTGGTGCTACACCGGCACCCGCGACGCCCGCGAGGCCTACACGACGATGCGCGACGCGATGTATGCGGCCGGCCGGCCGATGGTGTTCAGCATCTGCGAATGGGGTCACAGCAAGCCGTGGGAGTGGGCGAAGGACGTCGGCCACCTCTGGCGCACGACCGGCGACATCCTCGACTGCTACGACTGCGTGCAGCGGTGGGCGCAGGGCTGGAAAATCATCCTCGACATGCAATTCTCACTTGTGCAGCCGGCGACCGGGCAGGGTGACGGCATCGGGCAGTACGCCGGCCCCGGCCACTGGAACGATCCCGACATGCTCGAGGTCGGCAACCGCGGCCTCACCCTGGCCGAATCCCGCGCGCATTTCAGCTTCTGGTGCATCCTCGCGGCGCCGCTCATCGCCGGCAACGACGTGCGGCACATGAGCCCGGAGGTCGGGGCCATCCTCACGGACAAGGAGGCAATCGCGATCGACCAGGACCCGCTCGGCAAGGAGGGCTGGCGCTACCGGACGGAGCCCGCCTACGAGATCTGGGTCCGCCAGCTCGCCGGCGGCGGCTGGGCGCTGGCCCTGCTCAACAAGGGAACCGCCGCCGCGGACCTGCCGGTCGATTTCCCCGCGATGTGGGTGTTTGGCGGCAAGTACAACGTGCGCGACGTCTGGGCCAAGAAGGACGTGGGCACGAACGACAAGGTGCTCACGGTTCACCTGGAGCCGCACGACGCGGCGCTGCTGCGCCTGACGCCGGTGAAGCCTTAGGATCGCGGCCTAAAGCCGCTCCCACAACTAGCGAACACGCCGATTGGTGGATGTAGGAGGGGCTTTACGCCCCGATGATTCGCTAGTCGCGGCGTGACGCCGCTCCCACAATTGGCGAAGGCGCCGGTCGGCAATTGTAGGAGGGGCTTAAGGCCCCGATGATTCGCTGGTCGCGGCGCAAAGGCGCTCCTGCAATAATCGAAAGTTGTAGGCGGCCAGCTTGCTGGCGCCAAAATCCGAAATCCCAATGGCGCCCGCCCGCGGGCGGCCTACAGGTGGGCGGATTCCGTGGGCACATCTTCGCGCCTGAATAAATCCTTGTTCCGCCGTATCACGCCTGCTTATCTCCACCCCCGGCCCGGACGGCTAGCTCAGTGGTTAGAGCATCTCGTTTACACCGAGAGGGTCGAAGGTTCGAGTCCTCCGCCGTCCACCACTTCGCGCGACCGGCGTGCGAAGTGGCTCGCCGACGCTCCGGGGCCACCCAGGAGCGAAGGCGGGCCCGACCTGCGCCGGCCGATCGACGCCTTTCCTCATGCACCGCCACATCATCTCGGTCCTCGTTGAAAACAAGTTCGGCGTGCTGGCCCGGATCGCCGGGATGTTTTCCGGCCGCGGCTTCAACATCGACACCCTGAACGTCGCCCCGACCCACGACCCCTCGCTGTCGCGGATCACCGCCGTGCTGAAGGGCGACGACTCCGCGCTCGACCTCTGCATCAAGCAGCTCCGCAAGCTCATCAACGT
>JBAIXJ010000319.1:0-11425 GCA_037916645.1 Opitutales bacterium
GTGTTCTTCAACCTCAACGGCGCCCACACCGACCCCGCGATGCAGCAGGTGGAGCGGGAGATGGCGCCCAAGCTCGCGGCCCACCGCGACGCCATCCTGCTGAACGGGGCGTTGTTCGCCCGCATCCGGACGCTCCACGCGGAGCGCGACCGGCTGCAGCTGGACGCAGAGTCGATGCGCCTCGTCGAGCGCTACTACAAGGACTTCGTGCGCGCCGGCGCCGGTCTTTCCGAGGACGACAAGGCCCGCCTCCGCGCCATGAATCGGGAGCTCGCCAGCCTGGAGACGACGTTCAGCCAGAACGTGCTCAAGGAGACCAACGCGTCGGCCGTGGTCGTCGAGCAGCGGTCGGATCTGGCGGGCCTGTCGGCGGGCGAACTCGCGGCCGCCGAGGCCGCCGCCCGGGCGGAAAAGCAGGATGGCCGGTTCGTGATCCGCCTGGCCAACACCACCGGCCAGCCGCTGCTGGCCGCGCTGGAAAACCGCGCGCTCCGCGAGCGGCTCGACCGGACCTCGGGGGCGCGCGGCAGCCGCGGCGGGGAGTTCGACAACCGCGCCATCGTGCGGCGGATGGTCCAGCTTCGGGCCGAGCGCGCGGCGCTCCTCGGGTACCCGAGCCACGCCGCCTACATCCTGGACGACCAGACCGCGGGGGACCCTGACACCGTCAACAAATTCCTCGCGAAGCTGGCGCCGGCGGCCGTCGCCAACGCGCGGCGCGAAGGCGCCGCCATGCAGGCGCTCATCGATCGCGAGCAGGGCGGATTCCAGCTCGCGCCATGGGACTGGGCGTTCTACGAGGAAAAGGTCCGCCGGGCGGAGTATGCGTTCGACGAGGCCGAGCTGCGGCCGTATTTCGAACTGGACCGCGTCCTGCGCGACGGCGTGTTCTACGCGGCCAACGGGCTGTATGGGCTGACCTTCACGGAACGCCGCGACCTGCCGGTGTACCAGCCCGACGTGCGGGTGTTCGAGGTCTTCGACGCGGACGGAAGTCCGCTGGCCCTGTTCTTAACCGACTTTTTCGCGCGACCGTCCAAGAAGGGCGGCGCGTGGTCGAGCGCGTACGTGCCCCAGTCCGGCCTGTTCGGCACGCGGCCGGTGGTGGCCAACCATCTCAACATCCCGCCTCCGCCTCCGGGGACGCCCGCGCTGCTGACGTTTGATGAAGTCCGGACCATGTTCCACGAGTTCGGTCACGCGCTGCACGCGATGTTCTCGCACGTGCAGTATCCGCGCCTGGCGGGCACGCAGGTGCCGCGCGACTTCGTCGAGCTGC
Source organism: Opitutales bacterium (assembly GCA_037916645.1). GTDB lineage: Bacteria > Verrucomicrobiota > Verrucomicrobiia > Opitutales > Opitutaceae > Fen-1467. The sequence continues at coordinate 1,280 of JBAIXJ010000319.1, forward strand.
CGTCGCAGATCAACGAGATCTGGGCGGTGTGGCCGGAGGTGGTGCGGCACTACGCCCGGCATTACCAGACCGGTGCGCCGATGCCGGCCGACCTGCTCGACAAGATGCTCGCCGCGCAGAAGTTCGACCAGGGATTCAGGACGACCGAATACCTGGCCGCCGCGCTGGTGGATCAGGCCTGGCACCAGCTCCGGCCGGACGAGGTGCCCGCCGACGTGGCGGGTTTCGAGGCCGGCGTGCTGCGTCGCTCCGGGCTGGACTACGCTCCCGTGCCGCCCCGGTATCACAGCACGTACTTCTCGCACGTCTTTGCCGGCGGCTATTCGGCCGGCTATTACTCCTACATCTGGGCCGAGGTGCTCGACGCCGACGGCGAGCAGTGGTTCCAGCGCCATGGCGGCCTGACGCGCGCCAACGGCGACCACTTCCGCCAAACCGTGCTGTCGCGGGGCGGCGCGGCGGAGGCGATGGTCTTGTTCCGCGAATTCACCGGCGGCGGACCCGACATCGCGCCACTGTTGAAGCGCCGGGGACTCGAGCTGGCGCCGGCGGCAGGCGCCAACTGAGCCGCCGACGCACGGTCGCCTCCCGCCGCGCCGCAACCGGACTTGCTGTTGCCAGTTCGGCCCGGCTGGTTCCTGATTGATGGCGATGTCGCTTGCCGCCTCGCTCTTGGCCGCCGCGGTGCTCGCCCAGATCCCACCGCCGGTTCCTCCACGGACCGACCTGATCACGATGAGCCCCACCGTCATCTCCGCCCGCGATTCACGAATCGCCTACATGGGCCGGGTCGCGTTTGCGGCGGACGGCGCCCACCTCGGGTTTCCCGGCATCGTCATCCGCTTTGTCTACCGCGGCGCGGCACCGACACTCCTGCTGCGCGCCGGATCGCCGGACTGTTATTTCAACCTGGCGTGCAATGGCTGGGATCCCGTCGTGATCCGGCTGAAGCCGGGCGATAACGAGATCCACCTGCCCACCGGCGCCGCGCCCGCGTCGGGGTGGCTGGTGGAACTGGTGCGGCGCACGGAGGCCTGGCAGGGCGTGGCGACGTTCGAGGGGCTCCGCCTGTCTTCCGGCGGCGGGCTGCTGCCGCCGCCCCCGTGGCCGCGGCGGAAGCTGATGTTCATCGGCGACTCGGTCACCTGCGGCGAATACGTGGAGCGGTTTCCACCGGAGGACGACAACAGCCCGCGTACGACGAACGCCGCGCGCTCGTTCGGCATGCTGCTCGGCCGGTGGCTCAACGCCCAGGTGCATCTCGTCAGCTACGGTGGCCGCGGCGTCATGCGCGACTGGCAGGGCAACACCGACGTCAACAACGCCCCGCAGTTCTTCCAGCGCACGCTGCCCGACGACCCGGCCTCGCGGTGGAACCACGCCGACTACGTCCCGGACCTTGTTGTCGTCAGCCTGGGACAGAATGATTTCAGCAAGGATCTGCCCGATGAGGCGGTCTACACCAAGGCCTACGACGACTTCGTGGGCGAAGTGCGGGCGGCGTATCCCCACGCGGCCCTGCTCCTGGCCGAAGTCTCGCTGTTTGGCGACGCCCCGGGCACGCCGGACCGCGCCAAGCGCGACCAGCTGCACCGCGTTCTCGCGGCCGTGGTGGCGCGGCGGCAGGCCGCCGGCGACCGGCGGATCGCGGAAGCCCCGGTGCGCTACTACCCCGGCACGCCGACCAATGCGCATTTGGTGGCGTTCCAGCACGAGCAGGTCGCGCTCGAGTTGCTGGACCCGATCCGCAAGCTCACCGGCTGGTGATCAGCGCGGCGGGATCTCCAGCGTTGCGCCGGTGGCGGTGCCTTCGACGCTGCCGACGTAGAGCTTCGCCACGGCCGCGGCGGGATGTCCCGGCGCCGGGTCCATGCCATAGGCTTGCAGCGTCTCGGTGACCCACGGCGGACTCACGACGTTGACGCGGATCCCTCGCGGCGCTTCCAAGGCGGCCGCTCGCACGAAGCCCTCCAGGCCGGCGTTGACCAGGCTGATGGCCGCGCTGCCCGGCATGGGCGCCCGCGCCAGCACACCGCTCGTCACGGTGACCGAGCCCCGGTCCCGCACGTGCGCGAGGGCGACGCGCACCAGGTTGACCTGCCCCATCAGCTTGTTGGCGAGGCAGAATTGAAAGTCGTCGTCGCCGAGCTGGGCGAGAGGCTTGAAGCGGGCGTCGCCGGCGGCGCAGACCACGGCATCAACGGGACCGGCGGTGCGGAACAAGGCCTCGATCGAGGCGCGCGAGGCGAGGTCCACCTTGAGGGCGGACTTGGTCCGGCTCGCGGCGACCACATCGTGACGCGGGGCCAGGGCGGCAACCACGGCGCGACCAATGGTGCCGGTCGCTCCAACAACGAGGATTCGCATAGGTTTATTCTTTGGAAGTCTTGGGTCGGCTGACAGGGGTCGGAAAGCTATCACAAGGGAGACGGTCCGCAAGCGGGGCCGCCGCCGGACCAGCGGGTTGTGGTTGCCGCCCTCCGGAAGGGCGTGTCACTTTTTTGGGCGCGCTGACGCGCCGCACCCTCGTTTCACATGAAGCTCGTGTCGTTCCTCCTCGTCCTCGCGCTGGTTTCCGGTCGCTTGTGCGCCGCCGATCTTTCGGCCGCTCCGGGCGCTTCATTCAATGTCCGCCAATTCGGCGCGGCGGGGGACGGCCGGGCCAAGGACACCGCCGCGCTGCAGAAGGCGCTCGACGCGTGCGCCGCGGCCGGCGGAGGCACGGTGGTCGTGCCGGCGGGCGTGTATCTCACGGGCAGCGTCGTGCTGGGCGCGAATACGACGCTGAAGCTCGAACGGGGCGCGAGCCTGGTGGGCAGTCCGGATATCGCCGACTACCCCGTGGTCCAGGTCCGCTGGGAGGGCGAGTTCCGGCCCGGGCACCGCGCCTTGATTGCGGCGGAGAAGGCCGATCACCTCGCGATCGAGGGCCCGGGGGCGATCTACGGACCGCCCATCAGCGTCGCCCAGTTGCGCGACCCGCGGGGTCCGCCCTTGATCGAGTTGGCGGAGGCCAGCCACGTGCGGCTGGAAGGGTTCACGACGCAGTACGAGCGCCTGTGGTCCATCCACCTGCTGTTCTGCCGCGATCTCACCGCGCGAAATCTCGTCATCCGGTCGGTCGCGCCGAACGGCGACGGCATCGACGTCGATTCCTGTCAGGACGTCCTGATCGAGCACTGCGACATCAACACCGGCGATGATGCCATCGCCCTGAAATCGGGCCGGGGCCTGGCGGCGGCCCGGCTGGGCCGGCCGACGGAAAACGTCGTGATCCGCGACTGCACGCTGGTCAGCAGCATCTTCGCGGGACTGGCCTTCGGCTCGGAGATGTCCGGCGGGATCCGCCACATCCGCGTCGAGCGTTGCGTCATCAGCGGGCGGCAGAACGGCATCTCAATCAAGAGCCGCAACGGGCGGGGCGGCTATTTCGAGGACATCACGGGCGAGGATCTCACGCTGATCGACGCCGGCACGTTTCTGGACCTCAATCTCCTGAACAAGGGCATCCAGGCGAGCGATCCGGTGCCGGGTCCGGTTGACCAGTGGGCCCGCTGCGAGCGCGTGGCCTTTCGGAACGTGAAGGTCAGCCGCGTCCGGACGCTCGTCAGCGCCGCGAATGTTCCGCCGGAGCGCCCGATCGACGGCCTGTCGCTCACGGACATCACCGGCACCTGCGACCGCGGCATCACGCTGGCCAACGCCACCCACGTGGAGCTGGCGCGGATCCAGGTGACCGGCGTCACGGGCCCGCTGGTGACGGCGCAAAACGTGACCGGCACGGGCCTGGACGCGAAATAGATCCTCGGTGCCGGCTCACGGGAGAAAGTCCGTCAGGTAGCCGGGCAGGATGACATCGGGATCGAGGGAGAACTTGAGCGGCAGAGTGGTCAAATGATCGCGGCCGGCGTAGCGCTCGATCTCGATCCACAGCGGGCGTTGCAGGAAATAGACGGCCATATAATAGCGCGTCACGCGCTTCGAGACGGTTTGGACCGCGACGACTTCGGTGTCGATCACGCTGCCGAGACCCTTGGTGACGGCAGAGGTCTTGGCATCAAGTTCGGCGGCCAACTTGGGCTGGTCGGCGTACCAGAGGTAGAGACCGGCCTGGAGACCGTTGGTGACGCAGGCTTGGAGACCATTGGCCAGCACGGGGTCCGGGTTGGGGGCGGCGTGCACGGCGGGGGCCAGGAGCAGGATCAGGATGGCGCAGGCGGAAGATGGGCGCATGGCTTTGTCCTCGCGGGTTGGATCTGGGCCTTCGCACGGCGGCCTGTTCACGAGACGCCGGACCCGCGGCCACAGTTTCGCGTCGCAGGCTACCCGCCGGCAGCGGCTGGCGCCGCACCAGGTGTTTTCCGGTGGCATCGGAACGCCATTTTCATCGAGTCCGCGGCGCGGCCGGCCCTTAATGGCGGTCATGCCCGAGCCCGACGTCCCGGTTGGTGAGGCCCCCGGGCGGATCCCCGACGATCTCGCCGAGGCGGGAATCTATGCGACGCCGGCGGCGGGTTTCGATCACGGCCTGGTCGTGCTGGCGATGGGGGAGCCGTTCTGGCTTGCTCCGTCGGACGCGGGGTTCCGCCTTTTGGTGGAGCCGGCGGTGCTGGCCGACGTGCGCGGGCAGCTGGAGTGCTACGATCGCGAAAGCGTCGGCTGGCCGCCGCGGCCGGCGGCGGAGGAAGCGCGGCCGGCGCGGAGATTTGAATGGTTCACACCGTTGCTCTGGGCCCTCGCGGTCATGGTGGTCTTCTGGGGCCAGGGCCGGTGGCCGGGCCGGCTCGAGCAGGCGGGCGCGCTTGATCCCCGGGCTCTGTTCGACCGGGGCGAATGGTGGCGGGTCGCCACGGCGCTGTTTCTGCACGCCGATCTTGGGCATCTGGTCTCGAACCTCGTGAGCGGTCTCCTGGTCTTCGCCGCGCTGATCGCGACGCTGGGTCGCGCCCGAGGGTGGCTGCTGCTGGCGGCGGCGGCGGCCGCGGGAAACCTGGCCGTCGCGGCCATGCACCACCCGGGACCCTATCAATCGCTGGGCGCCTCGACGGCGATCTTCGCCGCCCTCGGGCTGCTCACCGGGCGGGCGGTCCGCGCCCTCCGGCAACCGGGCCGCACCCGCCGGTGGCGCCCCGTGTGGGGGCCGCTCGGGGCGGGGTTGACGCTGCTGGCCCTGTTCGGCGCCGGCAATGCGCCCACCGATGTCGGCGCACACGTGACCGGCTTCGCCGCCGGCCTGGCGCTGGGTTTTTTGGCCGGACAGGGCGGGCGCCCGGCCGCCGGCTGAGCTTACCGGCCCCGCACGTGCGGCATGGTCCGCTTGGCCTGGTGCTGGCGGAAGCCTCCGCCTTTCAGCATGTGGCCGATCTCGCGATTGCGTTTCAACTCGGCCTCCCGGGCCTGTTTGAGCTTCGACGTATCAGCCGGGACCGGATTGACCGGCGGTGGGTTGGGAGAAGGAGTGTCCATGATTTGGTCCTCAAAAAAAGATCCGCGGCGGCGCGCGTCGCGACCTCGATCAGGATAGGGCGGCTGCGGGCGGGTTTGCAGCCCAAAAACCGTGCGGGATCCGGACCCGCGGCCGACGGTCGCGCTTGCCATCGGGGCGTCGGGCCCGCTGTGCTGGGGGTGCGCATGCGCCAGATCCTTTTTCTTTGCACCGGCAACTACTACCGGAGCCGCTACGCCGAGGCGTTGTTCAACCATGAAGCCGTCCGGCGGGGCCTGGACTGGCGGGCGTTCTCCCGCGGGCTGGCGATTCACCTCGCGCCCCCGGGCGGTCTGTCCCCCCATGCGGTCCGGCGACTGGAGGAGCGGGCGATTTCCCGGGAGCACACCGGCTCGGATCCGGCCCAGGTGCGCGAGGCCGACTTCCGCCGCGCCAGCCGCATTGTGGCCCTGAAGGAGACCGAGCACCGGCGCCTGCTGGCGGCCGCGCATCCGCGGTGGGAGAATCGGGTGGAGTACTGGGAGATCGGCGATCTCGATTCCGCGGCGCCGGCGGAGGCCCTGGCGGCGATCGAGCGACATGTGACGGCGTTGCTCGATGAATTGGGCGGCGACCTCAAAGTAGCGAGTAGCGAGTAGTGAGAAGCGAGCATGTTCTGGTCATGATCCGGCTTGCCGCCAAGGTTCAGCGCCGGGTCCCCTTCGGCGGCTCCAGTTTCGTGCGTTGTCCGGAACGGGAACTCGGCGGTTGCGCGGGCCGCCGGGCGGGCTAGATTCTGGCGCAGCGAGGCACGGAACATGAATGGCATGACCCGCCGCGGATTCCTGGGCCGGGTGGCCGGCGCGATGGCCGCCGCGTCCCTGCCGCGCGTCGTGCGCGCGGAATCGTCGCCGCCCGCGACCCGGCGGCCGAACGTGCTGTTCTTCATGTCCGACGACATGCGGGTGGAACTGGGCTGCTACGCCAGCATGTTTGGCGCGCAGACGCCGAATCTGGATGCCCTGGCCCGCGCGGGGGTCCGGTTCGACCGGAACTATTGCCAGTATCCCCTCTGCAATCCGTCCCGCGCGTCGCTGATGACCGGGCGTCATCCGACCACCACCGGCGTGCTTGGCAACCGCACCGATTTCCGGGCGCGGCATCCCGACTGGACCAGTCTGCCACAGCTCTTCCGGGAGAACGGCTACGTGTCGGTGCGCGTCGGCAAGATCTTCCACGGCGGGATTGACGACCCCAAGGCGTGGACGATCGGCGGCGGCGCCCGCGAGGGGAATGGCGGGGCGGGTGGGCAGACGATGGAACTGCCGCGCCCGGAGGTCGGCGGTCGGCCGGACTACGACCCGCCGCCGTTGGAACTGGACGTGCGCCAGGCTCCGCATTCCGACCGCATCGTCATCCTCGACGGCAACGGCGAGGGGCACCCCGACTACCAGACCGCCGACCGCACGATTGAATACCTGCGGCAGTTGCACGACCAGCCGTTCTTCCTCGGCTGTGGTTTCGTCAAGCCGCACAGTCCGCCGTGCGCGCCGCGGCATTTCCTCGACCTCTACGATGTCGACCGGATCAGGCTGACCCCGGACTTCTCCCCGTGGCCCACCGTTCCGCCCGGGTTTCCCAGCGCGGCCATCCGCAAACGCAACGCGGACTTATTCATCGGCCGCGGCGCCAGCGCGGCCGAAGCGAGGCAGGTCATTCGCGCCTACATCGCGTCGATCTCGTGGGTGGACTGGAACCTCGGGCGCGTCATGGCGGAGTTGGACCGCCTCGGCCTCCGGGAAAACACGATCATCGTCTTCGCCGTCGACCACGGCTACCAGCTGGGCGAGAAGGGCAAATGGTCCAAGGCGGGCTCGCTGTTCGAGATGGGGACGCGGGTGCCGCTGCTGCTGGTGGCGCCGGGAGCAAAGGGCAACGGCCAGTCCTGCTTCCGCATCGTGCAATCGCTGGACATCTATCCCACCTTGGCCGAGCTGTGCGGGCTGCCGCTGCCGGCGGGTTGCGAAGGCAGGAGCCTGGTTCCCCTTCTGCAACGTCCCGATGCGGTCTGGGACGATCCCGCGTACAGCGTCTGGAGCGAGGATGGCGCGACGTTGCACGGCGTCGCCGTCCGCACCGCCCGATGGCGCTACGCGGAGTTCGGCCCCGAGGGGAGGAACGGCGCGATGCTCTTCGATCCGGTGGCGGACCCGCTGGAGATGACGAACCTCGCTGATGACCCGCGGCACGCCGAGGTGCGGGCGGAGCTGGCGGCCCTCACCCGGCGTTACGCGGCCAATCTGGGCCGGACCCAGACCTGACACGCGTCATTCGGCCGGACCGGCGCCGACGGGTTTCTTTCCGGCGAGCGCCCACTGCTCCGCGGCGACGAGGGCCGCAAACATGGCGTCGGCCCCGGACGCCGCCAGCAGCTGCGCGATGATGTCGGTCTTCTGCGCCATCACGCACAGCCGCGCGAGCGTGTGCAGATGCAGGCGCTCATCCTGGCAGCAGATGAGGAAAAACAGCCAGGTGGGGCGTCCGTCCGGCGCGCCGAAATGGATCTCCTGCACGGTGCGGCCGATCACCAGGAAAGAGCCGTCAAAGCGGTAGGGCTGGTAGTTCCGGCAATGCAGCAGGGCGAGGCCGCCGGGCACCGCGGTGGGGCAGAGTCCCTCCCGCGCCTCGACGCTGGCCAGCAAGTCCGCGGGATCCAGGACTCGGCCGGTCGTCTGGGCGAAGGCCACCAGGTCGCGGATGAGGGACTTCTTGGTCTTGGAGGGCAGGGCGGGCGCGATGTAGGCCGGCCGAAGAAGCTCGGGCACGAGAGCGTCTTGGTTGAACACCGCGTGAGTGCCGCGGGTCGACTCGCGGTGGTAATCGGCGAGGCGCTTGGGCGCCATCCCCAGGATCCGCTGCGACGCCCAGGCGTCGAGCTCGCCGCGCTGGAACACGGTGCGGCCGCCACGCTTCCGGCAGGGGATGTCGGTCGTCTTGATCAGCCGCTCCAGCTCCCGCTCCGTCACATGCAGGTAGGCGGCGGCTTCGCTGAGTTCCATGGTCCGATAAGGCATCGCGGCGCATTCTAGCAAGCGCACGCGGGCCGCGGCACCAAAAAACTCCGGTGGCCCCGCCGCCGTTATGGGTCGGTCGGTTCCGACGCGCGAGGGCCGGGCGGTCACCGTGCCGGCGGGAAATGCCGGTCCGCAAACTCGAGGAAGGCCTGCCAGTCGCCGGGAGCGATCGTGTGGGCCCCCGTGTGGGTGAGGAAGCCGAGATCGCCGGTGACCAGCGGGTGGTCCAACGCCGGCAGTTCGGTGGTGCCGAGGTCCGTCCGGCCGACGAGGCGGTAGACCGGTCCGGCGGCCACCTCGGCAAGGAATTCGCCGTGGGGATCGGACCACAGATCCTGCGTCCCGCCGGTGATGAACACGGGGTGCGGCGCATTGAGGGCGATCAGCATGTGCGCATCCACCGGCATGTCGTTCCAGTGGCCGGGGTATTTTTGGAAGTTGCCCGCGAACTGGTAGCCGTAATTGGCCGCCATGTCGTCGACCGTTTCGCCAAAATCCCGCCGCGCAAGCGACGAACCCATCTCGCCGGCGCAACTCGAGAAGATCAGGGCGAAGCGCGGATCCTGGGCGCCGGCCCAGAGTACGGTCTTGCCCAGGCGTGAATGGCCGATGAGGGCCACGCGCCGGGCGTCCACCGCCGGATCGGTTTCCAGATAGTCGAGGATGCGGCTCGCGCCCCAGGCCCACGCGCTGATCGTGCCCCACTCGTCGGGCGCCGGTCTGGTCTGCCCGGGGGCAAGCGCCAGCCCGATGACGCCCGTGTCAAACGTATTGGGCTTGTCGGGCTGGATCTCTGAATAGCGGTAGGTCGCGTAGCCGTAGCCGTGGCCGAGGAGGTCGGCGATCGGCCCGGCTTCATGGAACGCGGGCCGCCCGGGGGGCGGCGTCGGAGGAGGCTCGCCCGGAATGGGGGCATTGCGGAAGAAGACCATGTGAAGCAGCAGTGGCACCGGGCCGGCCGCCTTGGCGGGCAGGTACAGATGCAGCTCGACGGTCGGCCCGCCCGGCTTGGTGCCGAAATGGACGCGGACCAGCTTGAACACGGCGAGACCATCCATCGCTCCGGGTTCGGTCCGGACGACCTCGAAGCTCGCTTTCGGCGCCCGCGCCGGAACCCGCCCGTAGATGTCCTCCGCGTAGAGGCGGAGCAACTCGGGGCGCCGTTGGTTGAACCAGGTGGCGGCGTTCCGCACCGGCCGGCCGTCCTGCATCACCAGCACGTCCGGCAGGGTGTAGGGCGGAACCTTGTCCTCGTCGTAATTGGTGATGTGGCCGGTGGGAGCCCGGCGCAGCGTCCGGCCGTGGGTGTCCTTCAGCGGTGCAGCGGGCGCCGGCGCGGGGGCGGGTGCCGGGACGGCATCCGCGGCGCGCATGGTCGGGCGGGCGAGGGCGATCAGCACGAGAGGGACGGCAAGGCGGGAGAACCGGGTCGGCGGATTCATGGGGGGAAGACGGCAACCGAAACAGGAACCGGGCGGCGGGGGCGGCGCAAACGGGAGGGACGGTTTCCGCGGGCCAATCGCGCCGGAATCCGAAGCCGCGACCGGCAATCTCCAGCCACGCGGCCCGCTCCGCCTCTCACGAGGCCGCCCGTCCAGTGGACTGGCGGATGACGAGCTCCGGCGCGATCGTGCGCAGGACCGGCCG
>JBAIXJ010000320.1:0-11458 GCA_037916645.1 Opitutales bacterium
AGATCATGTTCCGCGTGGCCTGGCAGGACGACGCCGGCCGGACGCAGGTGAACCGCGGCTTCCGCGTCCAGTTCAACAGCGCCATCGGCCCGTACAAGGGCGGCCTGCGCTTCCACCCGAGCGTGAATCTCGGCATCCTGAAGTTCCTCGGCTTTGAGCAGATCTTCAAGAACTCCCTCACCACCCTGCCGATGGGCGGGGCCAAGGGTGGCTCGGATTTCGACCCCAAGGGCAAGTCCGACGCCGAGGTGATGCGCTTCTGCCAGAGCTTCATGAGCGCGCTGTTCCGCTACATCGGCGCCGACACCGACGTGCCGGCAGGCGACATCGGCGTGGGCGGGAGGGAGATCGGCTTCCTCTTCGGGCAGTACCGGCGCCTGCGCAACGAATTCACCGGCGTGCTCACCGGCAAGGGACTCAAGTGGGGCGGATCGTTGATGCGCCCCGAGGCCACCGGCTACGGCGCGGTCTATTTCGCCGAGGAGATGCTCAAAACGCGCGGCGAAAGCCTGCAGGGCCGGGTGTGCGCGATCTCCGGCTCCGGCAACGTGGCGCAATACACGGTGGAGAAGCTCCTGCTGCTCGGCGCCAAACCGGTCACGCTTTCGGACTCCGACGGCACGATCTACGATGCGAACGGCATCACCCCGGAGAAGCTCGCCTGGGTGATGGATCTCAAGAACGTGCGCCGCGGCCGCATCCGCGAATACGCGGACAAGTTCGGGGCGCGCTACCTCGCGGGCCAGCGCCCGTGGTCGATTCCCTGCCAGTGCGCCTTCCCCAGCGCGACCCAGAACGAGGTCGACGGCAGCGACGCGAAGACCCTTCTCTCGAACGGCTGCCTGCTCGTCGCCGAGGGGGCCAACATGCCCTCCACCCCCGAGGCGGTGGAGCAGTTCCTCCGGGCCAAGATCCTATACGGGCCCGGCAAGGCGGCGAACGCGGGCGGCGTGGCCACCTCGGGGCTGGAGATGAGCCAGAACTCCATGCGCCTGAGCTGGGGGCGCGAGGAGGTCGACGGACGCCTGCACGAGATCATGGTCAATCTCCACGCCAACTGCCGGGCCACGGCGGAGGAGTACGGCGCCCGGGGCAACTATGTGCTCGGCGCCAACATCGCCGGGTTCGTCAAGGTGGCCGACGCGATGATCGATCAGGGACTGATGTAGGCGTCCGCCCGCCGCCCCCGGGCCCACGTTCCTCCTCGCCACGGGAGCCCGGCGGGTGTTCCATGGCGCGCCGCCAACGGCGGCCCTTCCCATGCCAGTCACCGCCACCAATGTTACCACCGGGCTGCCGGGATTGGACCGGGTGCTGCACGGCATTGAGCCCGGCGACAACATCGTGTGGGAGGTCGAGGCGATCGTCGATTACCAGGAGCTGGTGGCGCCCTACGCCCAGGCGGCCCGGGCGTCCGGCCGCCACCTGATCTATTTCCGCTTCGCCAGCCATCCGCCGCTGCTGCCGGCGGCGGACGGCGTCGAGGTGCACGAGGCGGATCCCGCCCGCGGGTTCGAGCGCTTTGTCCGCCGGGTCCACAACGTGATCGAAGACGCCGGCCGGGGCGCCATCTACATCTTCGACTGCCTCTCGCACCTCGCCGACACCTGGGGCTCCGACCAAAGCCTGGGCAATTTCTTCATGCTCACCTGCCCGCGGCTGCTCGACCTCGAGACGGTGACCTATTTCGGCCTCTACCGCGACCATCACTCGGTCTACGCGCTCGAGCCGATCCGGAACACCACCCAGTTCATGCTGGACGTGTTCCGCCTCGACGAGCGCCTCTACCTGCGGCCGGTCAAGGTGCAGCACCGCTCGCAGGAGGTGATGAACACCATCCACCTCTGGCAGGGCGACAAATTTCTGCCGGTGAAGGAGAGCGCCGTGCTCGCCCAGATCCTTTCGCGGACCCAGTGGCCGCGCCTGCAGATCGACCGCCACGCCGGCTACTGGCGGCGGCTGTTTCAGGAGGCGCACGCCGTGGCCCAGCAGCACCGCGAAGGCCGCTGCCCGCCTGAAAAGTATAACGAGATGCTGCGGCGGGTGCGCTGGGCGCTCCGCGTCCACCGGTCGGGCATCGCGCCGCTGGTCGAGCGGTTCCTCACCCTTGACGACTTTCTGCTCGTGCGCGACCGGATGATCGGCATCGGGTCGGTGGGCGGCAAGACGCTCGGCATGCTCGTGGCCCGCGCAATCCTCCGGGAACGCGATCCCGAGCTGGCGGCCAAGCTCGAGGCCCACGATTCCTTCTTCGTGGGCGCCGAGGTGTTCATCACCTTCCTGGTGCAGAACGGCGTCTGGTGGCTGCGGGAGCAGCAGAAGAACCGCGAGACCTTCCTGCACGGGCTCGAAGAGGGCCGGCGCCGGATCCTCCACGGACATTTCCCCGACGGCATCCTGGAGCAGTTCCAGGGCATGCTCGATTACTTCGGCGAAACGCCGTACATTGTGCGCTCGAGCTCGATCCTGGAAGACACGCGCGGGAACGCCTTCTCCGGCAAGTACGAGAGCGTGTTTGTGGCCAACCGGGGATCGCGCGAGGAACGCATGGCCGCCCTGCTCGACGCCGTCCGCTGCGTGTATGCCAGCGTGCTCGACGAGGAGGCGTTGCGGTACCGCCAGCGCCGCGGCCTGCTGCACAGCGAGGAACGCATGGCGCTGCTCGTGATGCGGGTCTCGGGCGCGCCGCAGCGGCGCTTCTACTACCCGCAGGCCGCCGGCGTGGGGCTGTCGTACAATCCCTACGTCTGGCATCCCGACATCGATCCGCGCGCCGGCGTGGTCCGGCTGGTCTTCGGCCTCGGCACCCGCGCCGTCGACCGGTGCGACGACGATTACACCCGTCTCGTCGCGCTCAACGCGCCGGGGCGCCGTCCCGGTGCGGACCTGGAGGATGTGCGGGAACACTGCCAGCGGCGGATGGACTGCCTGGACCTGCAGGAGGGCAAATTCGTGTCCCTGCCCTTTCCCGAGGTCATCGCCGAAAAACCCGACTTCCCCCTCGACAACTACATCTCCCGCACGGAGGAGGGGCAGCCGTGGATCACGTTCGACCGGCTGCTCACCGAGACGCCGGTGGCGGCGGATCTGCGGCGGATGCTGGCGCTCCTCGAGGAGGTCTACGAGCACCCGGTGGACGTCGAGTTCACCGTCAATTTCCTGGCCGACGGCTCCTACCGCATCCACCTCCTGCAGTGCCGCACCTTCCAGTTCCACCGCGAGACGGGAGGTTTGGCCTTGACGGTGCCGGCGGAGCAGCAGCGCCTGCTGTCCGCCCACGGCGCGGTGATCGGCGTGAGCCGGGAACAGCCGCTCAGCCGGATCATCTACATCGTGACGGACACCTACGCTCGGCTGTCGGAGCAGGCCCGTTACGGCGTGGCGCGGTTGATCGGCCGGCTCAACCAGCACCATCCCCCGGGCGACCGCGGCCTGATGCTCATCGGGCCCGGCCGATGGGGCACGCACAGCCCCTCGCTGGGCATTCCGGTGTCTTTCGCCGAGATCAGCCGGGCGTCGATCGTCTGCGAGGTGGTGGAAATGCACGAGCGGCTCATCCCCGACGTGTCGCTCGGCACGCACTTCTTCAACGACCTCGTCGAGCACGACATGCTCTACGTGGCGTATTTTCCGCGGAAGGCGGCCAATCATCTCGACGCCGCGTGGTTCCGCGCCGCGCCCAACCAGCTGCTGAAACTCGAGCCCGAGGCCGGCGCCTACGCCGACATCGTGCGGGTGATCGATTGCGAGACCACCGGCAGCCGCGTGTGGCTGCGCGCCGACGCCACCGCGCAGGAGGCGCTGGTGTTCCGGACGGAGTGACCGCAGCGCCGGGCCGGCCGGGCGTCAGGCGCCGACGTCCGCCAGGTCTTCCGGGCCGGCTTCGGGCCTGGCGGCGACGGGCCGCTTCGGCTGGATTTTCCGATAGACTTCCCGGGGTGGCCGCTCCGCGCCGTTCACGGTCAGGAGCCGGCTGACGGCGATGCCGAACAGCCGCTCGTTCTCCGCGAGGTAGGGCTGAATCAACTGCCAGTCCGCCTGGCGCAGAGGCGCGAACTCGCCCCCGTTGAGCTGCTCGTCCACCAGCTGCCGGTGCGGGTCGCGCACATAGATCGCCCCGCCGGAGGCCAGGGAGAAGATGTTCGATCCCGGATACGGCGATTCCAGCTCCCGGATGGTTCCATCGTCGTCGCTGAAACCGATCCCGTTCAGAACGACAAATCCGCCGCCCCGCAGGGGATCGCCGGCCATGAACGACTCGGCCAGGTAGTCCAGCGCGGTGCCGTTGATCACCACCCGCGGCTTCCCGACCGCGTTGATCAGGGGCCGGCCGGCCGCGTTGCCCAGGACAAAGGCCGATCCGCCCTTGGCCCCGTACAGGAAGGTCTGGCCGACATCGCCAAAGACCACCAGCTTGCCATCCTTCATGATTTGGCCGAGCTGGTCCTGCGCGTTGCCGTGCACGTGGATCTCCATGCCGTCGATCCCCGACGCCAGATAGTCGCCCGACGACCCGTACACATCGATCCGCACGCCCGTGGTGGCCGGACCGCAACCGCAGCCGGTGAACCGCTGGCCGCGACAGTGAAAAACCACGAGCCGCTTCCAGCCCAGCTTGACGGCCTGGACGACCAGCACCGCATCGCACCGGTCACCCTCCGCCTCGAAGCCCGCGGCGTCGATGACCAGGGTCCGCTCTTCCGGCCGCGGCGCCCGCAGCTGGCCGCGCGTACCGAAATCGATCCGCCGGTGCCGGGACGGCGCCGCCGCCGCCATCCCCGGCGTCCCCAGGAAGATGGCGTCCAGACCGGCCCGCACGATCTGCAACGCTGTGCTCCGCTTGAGCGCGCCCAGGTCATAGCGCCGGTCATTCAGGAGCGTCAGGCCCGCCACGGCCGCCGGCCAGCGGAGCTCATCGGCCAGCGCCAGATTCTTGATCGCCTCGACGTCGAGACGCAGCCGATCCGCGTCGGGGCACCGGAGGCCGTTCCGGACGGACTCGAAAATCCTTTCCGCGGCCGCCCCCTCCTCCTTCCCCGCGACCAGCTCGCGCAGGGTTTCCCCGGTCGCCGGGCCCGGCGCAGACACCGCGATTGGCGCCCCCGGACCGCCGGCGATCCGGCCGCGGGAGGTCTCGATGACCTTGCCGAACTTGTCCGTGCAAACGAGGCGCTTGGCGTCGGAGCCGTCGGCCGCCTCGCGGAGATTGAAGATGAAGGCCCCGCCGTCGGTATGGCTGCCGCCGCGGGCGTTCCAGTATTTGTCGGCGATCGGACCGAAGCGCGCGTCCTCGCGGGCGAGCGAACCGAGGGTCGCGTCGATGGCCTGCTTTTCCGAGCAGATGAGGCCGACCTGGACCTCGCCATCCTGCAGGGCGAAAACCTGCGGGCGGAGCATCGCGGTGTCGGTGATGCCGATCAGCTGGATCTGGCGGGCCCGCCAGTCGTTCCGCGCGATGATGAAAAACCACGGCCCGTCGGGCGAGGCGTGGACGTGATGGGACTGGATCGTCCGGTACAGCGCCTGCTTGGCGGCCGGCAACAGATCGAAGTCCATTTCCGACGTCGGCGCCATCGCCTCGATCAGGTACTCGAGCGGATACCGGTAGACACGGCTCCACAAATCGAGCAGGAGCGCCGCCTCTTCCGTGTCCGTCAGAAACAGGGGATGATAGTTCCGCTGCTGGAGATATTCGCGGATCGCCTGGTAGTTGGCGAAATCGCCGTTGTGCACGAGCGCCTCATGCAGGGCGCTGAAGGGATGGCAGCCCCCGGGGTGCCACACGCGGCCGCGCGTCGGATACCGCTGGTGGGCGAGCCAGGCGTGGGCCTTGAAGTCATCGAGCTGGTAGTAACGGACGACGTTCTCCGCGTAGCCGACGATCTTCAGGATCATCATGTTCCGGCCATGGGACATGACGAACGCCCGCTTCTCACCCAGGGACGCGTAGTAGTGCGAGTTGATCTGGAAGCTGTTCTGGTAGACGAACTCGTCCTCCGCCTCCCGCCGGTCCAGCGACCCCAGGTCATGCTTGGCGATGAACCGGTCGAGCACGTCGTCCTTCACGCGGACGAAGTAGCGCATGATATCGGCGGGCCGGACCTCGAGGCCAAGACTGCGGTGATCGCCGATCGTCGGCAGCATCCCCGCCTGGTCGATGCGGAAGCCGGGACGAATGTACCGGCTCTCGATCTCGCCGGCCACGCCACCATCGAGCAGCGCGATCTGGACCAGGTAATCGTCGTCCAGGATCTGACGCGAAACGCCGAGGGCCTCGGGGACGAATCCCACCGCGCCGATGCCGCCGCCCTTGCCGTTGCCCCGGTTGTGCATCTGCACCGAGGGTTCAAAGATGTTCTTGCCGCTCACCGGCACCGAACTGATGAAACCCGTGACGCCGCAGCCACCCTCGGCCTCGGGTTCGGGGCGGAGGGGAGGCAGCCGGCCGTTGAGCGCGGCGCGGGAGCGAAGGATTTTGCCGGCGCTATCCATGGACCGGGGCGCCGTCCGTTCGGCTGTAGTCGACGTGCTCCAGCAGGTCGGTCCGCCCGACGAGCTCGCGCACGCTCTTCAGGCCGCACCGCTGCAGGATGTCGACCAGCTGGAGGTTCCAGGCGTGATAGAGGTTGGTGAGGCGCTGGGTGGCCCAGTCGGGGTTGAACAAGTCCGCCAGCTCGGAATCGGTGGACGCGATACCCCGCGCGCAGCCGCGGCCGGATTCGCAGTTGCCGCAGCGGACGCATTCGAGGGAGACCAGCTCGGCGGTGCCGATGACCACGCCGTCCGCCCCGAGGCAGATCGCCTTGGCCAGATCATGGGCGGTCCGGATCCCGCCGGAGGCGATGAGCGTCATTGCGTCCCGCGCGCCCTCCTCCTTGAGAAAGGTATGGACCTTGGTGATGGCGTATTCGATCGGCATCGCGATGTTCTTCTTGGCGATGTCGGGCGCCGCGCCCGTGCCCCCGTAACCCCCGTCGATATGGATGATGTGGGCGCCCGCGTAGTAGGAGCCGACCGCCACCATGTCGACGTCGCTGGGCGTTGACACCTTGACCGAGACCAGCGCCCGCGGGTTCATCTCCTTGATCCAGTCGATGTGTTTCTTGTGGTCCTCGATCGAATAGACGGAGTGGAAGGGGAACGGCGAGAACAGGGGGGTCCCCTGGACGGCCTCACGCATCCGCGCGACCGCCGCCGTGTTCTTTTCGCCGAGAAGGTGTCCGCCGAGTCCCGGTTTCGCGCCCTGGGCATATTTGAACTCGACGATCTTGACCCGCTGGATGGTCTCCTCGCGCACGCCGAAGAGTCCGGTGGCCACCTGCGTGATCACGTGGTCGGAGTACGGCTGTAGTTCCTCGGGAAAGCCGCCTTCGCCGGTGCAGGTGAACGTGCCCCAGAGGGCCGCGTTGCGCGCCCGGGCGACCATGGTCGGAAGGCTGACCGACCCGAACGACATCCCCCCGCCGTAGATGGGGGTCGCGATGACGATGTCCGCGCGCCCATCGTTCCGCCGGTTCAATGGAATCGCGGTCGAGATCTCCGCCCTGTCGACCGGCGTCGGATGCGCGGGAAACCGGAAGCGCAGCCTGTCGAAACCGCCGCCCGAGGCGCCGACGTTGAATTCGAGATCCTTTCGCTCCGGCGGATAGCCGGTCTCGGCCATGATCCAGGTCGCGGTGATCAGGTCGGGCGTCCAGCGCGGGTCGCCGAGCGTTTCGTACATCGGGTGCGGCACGAGGCTCAGCGCGCGCCGCGGGCAGCTCGCCACGCAGCAGGCGTCCCCCTCCTGGCAGGCGAAGCCGAGGCACCGGTAGTCAACCGGGAGCCGCATGCGGTTGTGGCCGTCGACCCGCTCATGGACGCCGCGGGTGCAGGTCCGGGCGCAGGTGCCACAGTTGATGCACGCGTCGGAGCGGATGACCTTGTACTTTGGCACCTGGTGTTTGAACCGCGACGGCATCGCCCGGACCATGACCGTGGAGGGGATCATACGCGTGCGGCCTCCTGCTTTCGGAACAGCTTCCCGAACGTGTCGCGGTCGATCTCGTCAAAGAAGAGGGCGCGGCCGGATTCCCCGCGCAGGCGGCGCGCATCGCGGATGCCCATGGCGCCCATCACCTCGAGGAGTTGGGAATGCCAGGCCCCCAGCAGATTGACGACCCGCTGGGTGAGAAGCTCTCCGGCGATGCGGTCGAGCTCCGGCGGGAGCACGAGGGACCGCTTTGATTCCTCGTGCAGGCGCGCGCCGAGCGCGATCAGCAGCGGCAGGTCGATCGCCGTCAGGTCCGCGCCGCAGAGCATGGCCTTCGGAACGTGCTCCGCCATGGCGATGCCGCCCGACGCGATCAGGGTGACCTCGTCCCGGATCCGGTCGGCCACCAGCCGCAGGTGCACCGCCCGGATGAGATCCTTGATCAGGCGCGGCGAGGGGGACGAGGCGCAGCCGATCTCGCGGCCCCGGTAGTCGGCGACAATCTGGATGATCTCGGCACCGCGATGCGCGAGCGCGGCGGCGGTCTCCTCGACCGCCGCGGTGGCGGGCACCCGGACGATGGTCAGCGCCGGGCCCATCGCCCTGATCTTCGCCTGCAGGGCCGGCCACTGGTCGGGCGCACCGTGCGAAAAGTCGACCGCCACCAAGCGGGCCTTGGCGATCACGGGCTGCCGCAGGTCGACGTCCTCCGGCGCCACGCAGGGGATCAGATGGTCGAGATAGGGCATCAACTCCGCGGTGATCTCGGCCGCCGGCAGGGCCTGGCAGGTGCCCAGTTCCGCCGCCGCCGCAATCAGCGCGGTCCGCACCCGGGCGCTCAGACCGGGGTCCGGGAGGTCGAAAATGACCGGCAGCGGCACGTCGACGGTCCCAGGGGCGTGCGAGCGCAATCCGCCGTTCGCGTCGAACTCCAGGTGGTCCAGCTTCCGCCCGAGTTCGACCGAAGTGCTGATATATTCCCGGCCGTGAATGCCGTCCCGCGTCGGCCGGACGATCTCAGACATATCCGTCCACATGCCGTCAAAACCCGGGCCGGTGAAGGGCCCGCGGTATCCGGCCCCGGTCACCGGCACGTGTCCGTCGTCCGCCTGTTTCCACAACGCCAGTAGAATCTCGGGCCGCCAATACGCGCCACCGGCGTTGAGATAGTCCGGATTCAGGGATTTTTCCAGCGCTCCCCGCGGGCATTCCTGGATGCACCGGAAGCAGTTCCGGCACACCGCGGTATCCGGCTCGGCCATCCGGCGCGGATCATCCGGACGCCGGCGATGGGCCTCGTAGATGCACACCTTCGTGCATCGGCCGCAGTTGATGCAGTTTTCCCGCCGGGCGATCCGGAACTTCACGATCTGGCCCAGATCGAGGGGCGCCAGCTTGACGTGCACGTGGTATTTCTTGGGCATGTTCCCCGTGGCCTTACCGCCGGTGACGCATCGCCGGGATCCTCAGTTGTTCCTTTCCACCATCTGCCAGTACGCCTGGCTGCCGTCGACCGCCTGCAGAAACTCGGTAATCCGCCCCTGCGGCCGGCCGAAGCGGCGATCGATCCGGTCCTCCAGGGCATCCCAAAGATCCATGAGATCGAGGTTGACCTGGCAGATCTCCTCGCAGGCCCGGCAATGCAGGCACAGGAACGCACTGGCGGCCTCGCCCGCCTCCACCGGCCGGCGGTCCACGAGTTTCCGGGCCAGCGCGAGCTTGCCCTTCGGCGTCACGGCCTCGTCACGGGTGACCAGGTAGGCTGGGCAGACCGCGAGGCAGTTCCCGCACTGCGCGCACGCGTGGATGCTCAGCTCAAAGTCGAGGCGGTCGACCTTCCGCACCCGGCCCAGGAACAGGGTCGCGGCCCGGCCGATGACCGGCGACAGGATCGAGAACAGGGTCATCGAGGCCCCGAACACGACCGGATGGAACACCACCCGCGACGCCAGGTTCGAGCGGACGCCGAAATATTTCCCAGGGTTCAGGATGTGGTTCGGATCCACCGCGGCCTTGTAGGCCTCCCGATCGCGGCGACGGGCGTCGTCGAGAAGGTGGCCGATGAACGCGGCATTCCAGAGGCCCAGCCCGTAGGGTTGCGCCCCCCGCCTGACCGCGGCATGGGTCAGGAGGGTGGCGAGAGGCAGGTCGACGAAGTACCGGAGGCGCCGGGAGTCGCAGAGGAACGTCGCCATCACCAGCGCGCGCTTCGGGTCGACGATATAGGCGTCGATACACACCTCCACGCCGAAACGGCGACCGAGCTTCCTGGCCGTGGCGATGAAATCCGCGGCCCCGGCGATCGGAATCACGACCTCGCTGGCCAGGAGTGTTGGCCCGAGGCGTTTGGCCTTCATTCCGAACAGACGCTCGTGCCACAGGCAGTTGGCCGCCGGGGCCGGCGCGGCCTCCACGTCGGTCCGGCCGGCGAGGAAACGCACGAACCGGTCATCCTCCCCGACCGCATCGAATTCCACGAGCACGCCGGGGGCCCTTTTGAAGGGCGACCCGCGCAGCACCTCGTTCGCGTCGCCAAGATGGTTTTCATCCAGAAAACGGATGACGGTGGGGTTCATCTCCCCGGACTCCTTGAGTTGCACGAGGCGACGGATGAAGGTGAAAGCTGCGCCGTCGTCCGGAAAATAGAGCAGATGCGGATAGGACCCCGGCGGAACCTCGCGTAACCGGAGGGTGACCTCGGCGACGATGCCGAACTGCCCTTCGCCCGAGACAAAATAGGGAAACTCCCGGTCGCCCGGGGCCAGCCGCTTCACCACGCCGGCGGCGGTCACGACGGTGAGGGACGCGATCTGTTCCGCCAGATGGCCGTATTTGAAGCTGTTAATGCCGAAGCCGCCGGTCGAAACCCAGCCCCCAATCGTCGAGAATTTGCTCGACGGATAGGTGCAGAGGCTCAGGCCCTGTTTCCGCGCCAAAACGTCGATGTCGCTCCAGCGCGCCCCCGCCTCGACCGTCACGGTCTTTTGATGAGGATCGAGTGCGCGGACGTTCCGGAAGGGGGACAGGTCGATCACGATCCCGGCCCGGGTGGGGATCACGCCGCCAAAACCCCACGAGGCGGCGCCGCGCGGGATCACCGGGATCCGGTGTTCGTTGGCAAACACCAGCACCTGGCTGATCTCGGCGACGGTCTGCGGCTGCACCACCAGGTCGGGCTGCGTGCGGAAAAACGCCCGCGTGACAATCGGCGGGACCTCGCCGATGTCATGACTGTACAGCGCACGCTCCGCCGCCCCGTCAAACCACCGGACGCCGCCCGCGACCTTCCGGAACTCCGCCGCCAGGTTCATGGGCGGCAGGCCGGTTGCTTCCGGCCGACCAAGACCGGTTCAACCGCAAGGCGCGTCCGGATCATCGGTCGTCCGGCGCCAGATCAGCAGGCTTCCGGCCCAAGCCCAAGGGGGCAGGAGGAAAGCGCGCGTTTCGAGATAAGTCTCATGCGGCGGACTCGGGAAACCGGGCGGG
>JBAIXJ010000321.1:0-7570 GCA_037916645.1 Opitutales bacterium
GCCCTGCGCACGGATTGCCGCTGCAAGAAATGCGCAAAGCTCGCCAAGGCGTGCGCTGCTGGGTCCCCCAATCCGTGCGAGGATGATGCATGTCCAAATCCGCCCCGCGCACGGCACGTCCGCCCAATCACAGACATGAATGAAATCTTCACCGGCGACCTGATCTACGTCTTTGCCTTCTTCCTGGGGGGAATCGGCTTCGCCTTCGGCCCCTTCATCCTGGTCTACCTGCTGGCGCCGCGCGGCACGCGCAACACGATCCAGAAGACCGGGCAGTACATCGAGTGCGGGATGGATCCGATCGGCGACGCATGGATCCGGTACAGCGCGGTCTACTATCTTTACGCCCTGGTCTTCGTCGCCTTCGCGGTCGATGTGCTCTACCTCGTCCCGGTGGCGCTGGTCTACGGCCGGGAGTTCCCGGTCCGCGATCTGGTCGAGCTGGTCCTCTTCGTCGGCATCCTCTCGCTCGTGATCGTGTACGCCTGGAAGAAAGGAGTCTTCCAATGGAAGCGGCGGTAGACACCTCCAAGTTCGTCAAGTTCGCGAAGCTGGAGGACGTGCTGCAGCTCGGGCGCGCCTACTCCCTCTGGCCGCTCACCTTCGGCCTCGCCTGCTGCGCCATCGAAATGATGGCCACGGGCATGGCGCGGTGGGATCTCGCCCGCTTTGGCACCGAGGTCTTCCGCCCGTCGCCCCGCCAGGCCGACCTCATGATCATCGCCGGCACGGTGAACAAGAAAATGGCGCCCGCCGTGAAGCTGCTCTACGACCAGATGCTCGAGCCCAAATGGGTCATGGCCCTGGGCAACTGCGCCATCTCCGGCGGGCCGTTCGTCTATCCCGGCCAGTACGGGATCGTCGAGGGCGTGGACAAGCTCTTCCCGGTCGATGTGTACGTGCCGGGGTGCCCGCCGCGCCCCGAGGCGCTGATCGAGGGCATCCTGAAGCTCGAGGAAAAGATGACGGGCAAGCGGCGTTTCCCCGTCGCGAAGGTGCAGGAATGAACCCGACCGTCGACCAGCTCTGCGAGCAGTTTGGCCGGCTCGTCGCCTCGACCCCGACCGATCGTTGTGGGTCGGGCTTTACGCCCGACGCCTCGGTTACCCACGGTCAGGACGTCGGGGATAAACCCCGACCCACACCGCCGGCCCCCGTCCAGAAGGTCGACCACGCCGCGAAAGGCTACGACCTGAACGTGAGCGTCGCGCCCGGGCAGGTCGTGGCCGCGGCCGAGATTCTCGACCGGACCGGCTTCGGCCTGGACACCATCACCGGCGTCGACTGGATCGCCCAGCAGGAGATGGAGGTCGTGTACGACTACTTCCATCCCGCGGCCAGCGTGCGGGTCGCGGTCCGGACCCGCGTGCCCCGCGCCGAGCCCGAGGTGCCCACGATCTCGGCCGTGTTTCCCGGCGCCAACTGGCACGAGCGCGAGACCCACGACTTCTTCGGCCTGCGGTTCCGAGGCCATCCCAAGCTGACGCCGTTCCTCCTGCCGGACGACGCCGACTACCATCCGCTGCGGAAGGATTACCAGCCGTGATCGCGCAACCGGAATCCCTCCAGTCCGACCGGCGCGGCCCGCCGCAGGAAACCTTCGTGCTCAACCTGGGCCCGCAGCACCCCGCCGCCCACGGCGTCCTGCGCGTCCTGATGACGATGGACGGCGAGTGGATCACCCGGGCGGAGCCCGTCATCGGCTACATCCACCGGATGCACGAGAAGATGGGGGAGAACCGCAGCTGGGCCAAGTTCCTCCCCAACACGAGCCGCATCGACTACCTCTCGGCGATGCACTACACCCACGCCTTCGTGGGCGCGGTGGAGCGCGCCGCGAAGATCGAGGTGCCGCCGCGCGCGGAGTACATCCGCGTCATCACCTCGGAGCTCAACCGCATCGCCAGCCACATGGTGTGGTGGGGCGCGCTGCTCAGCGACCTCGGCGGGCTCACCCCCTTCCTGTACGCATTCGACGACCGCGAGATGATCCTCGACCTGCTCGAGGGCCTGTGCGGCGCGCGGCTGACCTACTGCTACTACCGCTTCGGCGGGCTGTACAACGACGCGGACGACGACTTCCTCCGCGGCGCCCGCGCCTTCGTCAAGCACATGCCGCCGCGGCTGAAGATGTACCGGGACCTCGTCACCGACAACATCATCCTCCGCAAGCGCCTCGAGAAGATCGGCCCGATCAGCGCGGACATGTGCCGGAAATACGGCGCGACCGGCCCGGTCATCCGCGGATCCGGCGTGGCCTATGACGTGCGGAAGGTCGAGCCCTACTCGGTGTACCCGAAGTTCGACTTCCTGGTCCCAACCTTCCCCGAGGGCGACTCGATGGCCCGCTACCTCGTGCGCATGGCCGAGATGGAGCAGAGCCTCCGCATCATCGACCAGGCGCTCGACCAGATCCCGGCCGGCCCGTTCCAGGGCAAGGTGCCGCGCGTCCTGCGCGTGCCGCCGGGCGACTATTGCTATGCGGTCGAGGCGGCCCGCGGCCGGTTCATGGTCCGCATCGTCAGCGACGGCAAGGACGTGCCGTACCGCGTCAAGCTCCGCACCCCATCGTTCTCCAACCTCAGCCTCTTCGAGGAGGCGAGCCGCGGCATGATCCTGCCCGACGCCCTCGCCCTGCTCGGCTCCCTCGACCTCGTCATTCCCGACATCGACCGCTGAGCGCCCGTCCCGCCATGAACTTCCTTAACCTCGAACCCGTCCGCCTCCTGCTCTACCTCGTGGGCATCTGCGGGTTCGTCGGCTTCAACGCCGCCTACCTCGTGCTGGCCGAGCGCAAGATCGCCGGGCGCGTGCAGCGGCGGCCCGGCCCGAACGAGGCCGGCGTGGGCGGCTGGATGCAGCCGTTCGCCGACGTGGGCAAGCTGTTCGCCAAGCAGGTGATGATCCCGCCGGGGGTGGACGTCCTGCTCTACTGCGCCGCGCCGCTGATGGTGATGGCGCCGCCGCTGATCTGCCTCGTGACCGTGCCGTTCGGCGAGGCGCTGGTCGCCCGCAACATCAACCTCGGCCTGCTCCTGGTCTTTTCGCTCGGCTCGATCAACGTCATGGCCCTCCTCTTCGGGGGCTGGGCGTCGC
The DNA here is from genome assembly GCA_037916645.1 of Opitutales bacterium. Lineage (GTDB taxonomy): Bacteria > Verrucomicrobiota > Verrucomicrobiia > Opitutales > Opitutaceae > Fen-1467. The sequence continues at coordinate 3,097 of JBAIXJ010000321.1, forward strand.
GCAACAAGTACGCCGTCATCTCGGCCGCCCGCGTCGTCTCCCAGAACGTCGCCTACGAGATCCCGATGCTGCTCGTCGTGATCACGATCCTGATGGCGACGGGCACGATGGACCTCAACGAGATCATCCGCCAGCAGGCGGGCGGGTTCTGGAACTGGAACATCCTGAAGGGCGTCTGGACGCTGACCAATCCGCTCATGCCGGTGACGTTCGTCATCTTCTTCATCTGCATGCTGGCGGAGACGAACCGCGCGCCCTTCGACATGGCCGAGGCCGAGAGCGAACTGGTCGCCGGCGCGTTCACCGAGTACGGCGGCATGGGCTTCGGGGTCTTCTTCATGGCCGAGTACACCAACATCGTCCTCGGGTGCAGCCTCGCCACCGTCCTCTTCTTCGGCGGCTGGCAGAGCCCCATCGGCGTGCTCTCGGGCCCGATCTGGGGGCCGGTGTGGTTCCTGGTCAAGCTGTACGCGCTGATCTTCATGGTCATCTGGGTCCGCTGGACGTTCCCCCGCACCCAATTCTACGGTCTGCTCAACCTGTCGTGGAAGATCCTGATCCCCATCTCGCTGTTCACGCTGTTGCTGAGCGGCGCGCTGATCACCCTCACCCGCGTCCTATGAGCCCCAAAGCCACAGTCCGGGAAGTGTTGGGCGGGTTCTGGAGCCTGCTGGTCGGCATGCGCATCACGCTGGGCCAGTTCCTCAAGCCGATCATCACCGTCCAGTACCCGCACCAGACGCTGAAGGTGCCCCCGCGCTTCCGCGGGCACATCGAGCTCGTGCTCGACCCCGAGACCGGCCTGTCGCGCTGCACCGCCTGCAAGCTCTGCGAGCGCGCCTGCCCCAGCGAATCCATCGCCGTCGACGGCGCCAAGCTCGAGGGGCAGAAGACCAAGTCCGTCACCGACTACCGGCTCAACTTCACCACCTGCAGCCTGTGCGGCTCGTGCGTCGAGGTCTGCCCGTTCGACGCCATCCAGTTTTCGAAGGCCTACAACGTCGTCAGCTACCGCCGCGAGCAGTTCAGCCAGATGGACCTCGTCGCGCAGCTGGAGGCCAAGAAGCAGCAGTGGCATCGGCCTGCGCCTCCGCCGGCCGCGAGCCCCGCCCCGGCACCCGCCGCGGCCGACGGCCCGCTTCCGGCGGAAGGAAAGGCCTCGTGAGCGCCACCTTTCCGCTCTCCGGCGTCCTTGCGGCCGGCATCTTCGGCCTCGCCGTCGCCATCACCGTGGGCGGCGCCGCCATCGCCGTGCTCAGCCCGCGGATCATCCGGAGCGTGGCCGGCCTCGCGCTCTGCGCCCTCGGGCTCGCCGGCCTGTACTATTTCCTCAACAGCCCCTTCCTCGCGCTGATGGAAATCGTCATCTACATCGGCGCGGTCTGCGTCATCATCGTCTTCGGCGTGATGCTCTCCGAGCCCGACGAGCCCCCGGCGCCGGAGACGCACCGCCACGAGATCTGGTGGGGCGGGCTCGCGCTGCTCGTCAGCGCGGCCATCGCGTGGGGCGTGGTCCGTCTCAGCCTGGCCGGGCCGTGGCCGGCGCCGGCCGCCGCCCCGGCGGACGGATCGGTCCGGGCCATCGGCAACGCGCTGCTGACGACCTACAGCCTGCCCTTCGAGCTGATCTCGTTGGTGCTGCTGGTCGCCATCCTGGGCGCGCTGGTCATCGCCCGCGGCGGGAGGGGCAAGGCATGAACCCCGCTCTTTACGACCGGCCCGCCGTCTATCTCGTGGTGGCCGCCCTGCTCCTCGCCATCGGCGTCTACGGCCTGATCCGCCGCCGGACGCTGATCGGCATGCTGATCGCGGGCGAGCTGATCTTCTCGGCCGCCTCGCTGAATTTCATGGCCCTGAACCGGTTCGTGGCGCCCAACCCCGTTACGGGCCAGGTCTTCGTCCTGTTCCTCATGGGCCTCGCCGCCGCCGAGGTCGCCATCGCGCTGAGCATCATCATCGCGGTCTACCGCAACTACCGCTCCATCCATCCGAAGGAGCTGTCGGAGCTGAAGGGCTGACGCGATGACCCCGGTCCACGATCCCCGGCTGCTCGTCGCGGTCCTCGCGCCCCTCGTCGGCGCCGGCCTGGTCATGGCGACCGGCAGGCGGCCCAACCTGCGCGAGGCCTGCTCGCTCGTCGCGGCCGTCGTCCTCTTTCTCGTCGTCGCCTCGATGGCGCCGTGCGTGCACGCCGGCAAGGCGCTGCGCTTCACCCTGTTCACGCTCCTGCCGGGTCTGAGTGTCACGCTGCGCGCCGACGCGCTGTCGATGATCTTCGCCCTCGTGGCCTCGTCGCTCTGGGTCGCGGCGGTGTTCTACTCCGCGGGCTACATGCGGGGGCTCAAGGAGCACGCGCAGACGCGGTTCAACACCTGCTTCGCCCTCGCGATCTTCGGCGCCATCGGCTGCGCGTTCGCGGACAATCTCCTCACGCTGTACCTCTTCTACGAGATCGTCAGCATCACGACCTATCCGCTCGTCGCGCACCACCAGGACGCGGAGGGCTACGAAGGCGGGCGGAAGTACCTCACCTACCTGACGACGGCGGCCAAGGGGCTCATCCTCCCGGCCATGGTGCTGATCTACGTGCTCTCCGGCACGCTGGATTTCGCGACCAACGCCACCGCCGGCATCCTGCCCGCGACCGTGCACAATGGCGTGGTCACCGCGCTCTACGCCGCGTGTATCCTTGGCTTCGCCAAGAACGCCGTCATGCCGCTGCACAACTGGCTGCCCAGCGCGATGGTGGCGCCGACGCCGGTGAGCGCGCTGCTCCACGCGGTCGCGGTCGTGAAGGCCGGCGTGTTCTCCACGGTGCGGGTGATGCTCTACGTCTTCGGCACGGAAACGATGCAGCGCCTCCACCTCGGGCTGCCGACGGCGTACTTTGTCTCGATCACGATCCTGGTCGGGTCGATCATCGCGCTGAGCAAGGACGACCTGAAGGCGCGGCTCGCCTACTCCACCGTCAGCCAGCTGTCCTACGTGATCCTCGGCGCCGCCCTGCTGACCCCGGTCGGCGTCGCCGGCGGCCTGTTTCACATCGCCGCCCACGCCTATGCCAAGATCACGCTGTTCTTCTGCGCCGGCGCCATCTACGTCGCGACGCACAAGAAAAAGATCTCCGACATGCACGGCCTGGGCCGGGCGATGCCGTTCACCTTCGGCGCGTTCGGCCTCGCCGCCCTGAGCATGATCGGCGCTCCGCCCGTCGGCGGATTCATCTCCAAGTTGTACCTGCTCGTCGGGGCCCTCGATGCCGGCTCGATCGGCCTCCTCGTGGTCCTGCTGGCCAGCGCGATCCTCAACGCCGCCTACTTCGCGCCGGTCGTCTACCACGCGTTCTTCAGTCCGGCGCCGGCGGGGGATGCGGGCCACCACTACCATGAGGCGCCGCTCGCGATGCTGATCCCGCTCTGCCTCACCGCGGCCATCTCGGTGGCGCTGGGCTTCTATCCCGACGTCTTCATGCGCTTCGCCCAAGCCGTGCTGCCATGACAACCAGTAGCGAGCATCGAGTAGCCAGTAGCGAGCATCACGCTGTGCTCGTCTTTGCACCTCACGATTCGCTACCCGCTAGTCGCCACTTCTTTCTGCCGTGAAGCTGCTCGGTATCATCCAATTCCTCCGAGACCGCCTGCCGACGGTGGTTCGGATTTGCTGCGCTGCACTTGCGCTGCTGATCCTGGTCGACGCCATTCCGGCGGTGGTGGACAAGGAACACGCCCACACGGCGGCGGAGCACATCCCCGCCTTCTGGTCCCTGTTCGGCCTGCTCGGCTGCCTGCTGCTGGTGATTTTCGCCAAGACCTTCGGCCACCTCGGCGTCTCGCAGCGGGAGGACTACTACGATGAATAGCCTCTGGATTCATCCCGCGGCGGTTCTGCTGGTGGGCAGCCTCCTGCTGCCGCTCGTGCCGCGCAGCCTGAAGAAGGCTTTCCTGCTGCTGGTGCCCCTCCTGACCTACGCCGCCGTGATCCACCTGCAGTTCACGGCGAAGGACACCACCCACGGCGTGGTGCAGTTCCTGCAATGGACGCTGGTTTTCGGCCGGGTGGACGCGCTCAGCCTCGTCTTCGCGCACATCATGAGCCTGATGTGCGTGATCGGCACGCTCTACGGGATGCACGTCGAGGAGGACGGCCAGCACATCGCGGCCTGGCTGTACGTGACCGGTTCACTGGGCGCGATCTTCGCGGGCGATCTGCTCACGCTCTTCCTCTTCTGGGAGCTGATGGCGTTTGCGTCCGTCTTCCTCATCTGGTTCCGCCGCCGGCCCGAATCGACTGCGGCCGGCTTCCGCTACCTGCTGGTTCACGTCGCGGGCGGGCTGTCGCTGCTCGCGGGCATCATTCTCCACGTGAAGGCGACCAACAGCATCGCCTTCACCGCGTTCGACGTCCACCACGTCACGCCCGCCGGCTACCTGATCCTGATCGGCTTCATCCTGAACGCCGCGGTGCCGCCGCTGCA
>JBAIXJ010000322.1:0-3617 GCA_037916645.1 Opitutales bacterium
ATAAGGAGCGGCGCTCCCTTTCATCGCGTGCCAGAGGATCCGGTTCAGGGTCTCCTCCGGGCAGGCGTCCACCCGGCTGAAGTCGAGCCGCGCCGAAGCGGCGGCGAGGCCACGGAGAAGCTTGTCCTTGACCTTGGCCCGGGGCGGGTTGAGCTCGTCCAGGGCGACATTCGAGGGGAGAGCGGCGAACGGGGTGAAATCCGGGGTTTCGGTGAAGCAGTCGAACATCGGATCGGCCGCGGCGTCGAACTGGTTCATCGGCGGGAGGCCGAGGATCTGCTCGATCGTGCGGACCACGCTCGTCTGGTTGTACGGCGTGCTGACCGTCTGCCGCCGCCACGTGTAGGGGCTGATGACGAGCGCGGCCGTGCGGTAGCCGCTGACGTGGTCCCAGCCCGCCTGCGGGTCGTCCTCGATGACGAAGATGCACGTCTCCCTCCAAAAGCGGCTGCGGCTCAGCGCCTCCACGATCTGTCCGAGGGCGAGGTCGTTGTCGGCCACCTGGGCCGCCGGCGTTGGCGAGCCGGGGCCGGTGCCGCTCGTGTGGTTGTTCGGCAGGCAGACGATCGCCAGATTGGGAAACGCGCCGGTCTGCTCGAATTGCCGCAGCTCCCGGATGAACTGCGCGGCGCGGAAGACATCGGGCACGGCCAGATCCCAGCCCACCGTCGCGGCGTCGATGTACGGCCGGAGCGATTCGATGGTGGGTTCGCTCCAGCGGCGGATCGTGTCGGTGCCGTTCACGAAGTCCCGATAGTGGTCGAGGAATTTCGGCTCGCCCTCGCGCGCCGGATCCCGCCAGGCCGCGTGCGCGGTGGTGAACTCGCCGTAGACGCGCAGCGTGCGGTTGTGGGCCAGGGCGTTGTCCCAGAGAAAGCCGGCGGGCGAATAGGCCAGGGAGTCGCTGTCGTGGTCGCCCATGCCGTCCGGATAGCTGCGCGGGAAGCCGGCAAAGGACCGCTCCAGATAATCGGTGGCGAAGGCGCTGTCGGCCCACTCGTGGCCATCGGCGCTCAGGATCCCGGAGCAATAGGTGTTGTCCAGCAGCGCGAACTGCCGCACCAGGCGGTGCTGGTTCGGCGTGATGCGCTCGCCGAAGACGCACAGCGTCGGGTCGCCGTCGCCCTCCGCCACGTCGCCGTAGACCTGGTCGTAGGTGCGGTTCTCCTTGATGATGTAAACCACGTGGCGGAACACGCTCGGCTCGCCCACCCGCTCCGGCACCGGCCGCGGCGGCTGCCCGGCGCGCGCCGGTTCCGCGGCCGCGGCGAGCCGCGGATAGCGCAGGTTGGCGAGGGCGGTGCGGGTGTCGGCGGCGAGTTCTGCCGCGGAGGGCACGGGGACGAGGGACAAGGTTCCGTGATATTGTTTCGAGTTGTGGGCGGGTTTCCCTCCCGGCTGCTCCTCCCCGCCCGCGCCGACGCCCTTGACGTTCGCCACCCAGAGCGTCCGCCGGGCGGCGTCGCAGGCAATCGCGCCTGGAAACCAGCCCACCGGGATCAGCCCCAGCAGCTTCGACTCTCCCGGGTGAAACGCGACCACGCCGACGGCGTTCTGCGTGCCGTGGCAGACGTACAACCGGTCGCCGGCGGCGTCGAACGCCAGGGCGTTCGGCGACGCGCCGAACAGATCCGCCGGGTTTTGGCGGGTCCAGATCGTCTCCACGACCCGGTCGTGGCGGGTGTCGATCACGCTCAACGTGTCGCTCGCAGCATTGGCCACGACCAGGTGCCGTCCCCCCGGAGCCAGCGCCAGCGCCGAGGCGTGGCGGCCAACCAGGATCTCGGACTTCTGCTTCAGCGGCCGTGCCTGGCGGCCGCCCTTCCGAAGGTCGACGACCGAGACGGAACCCTCGCTCGCGATGAAGCGGACCGGATCGACGCGGATGCGCGGACCATCGCCCGTGCCGCCGGTGACGCTGCCCGCGTCGGGCCGGCGCCCGGCCCAGTTGCTCACGTAGGCCTTGCGGCCCGCCAGCACGACGTCGTAAGGCACCATGCCGACGTTCCACGTCCGCAGCACGGCGCCGCTGCCGGCATCGAGTTCGAACAGGTGGTTCGAGAGGCTGCCGCAGACGTAGAGGCGGCGGCCGTCCGGTGCCACGGCAAGCCCCGCCGGGACCTCCGCCTTGCGCCGCGGCATGTTCGCCGGCGGCAGCGGGAAACTGGCAAGCGCGGTCACGAGGTCGTTCTCGGCGACCCCGAAGACCTTGATGCTGCCGTTGACGTTCGCCAGGTAGATCCGGCGGCCGTCCGGCGAAAACACCAGCCCAGTGTAGCTGAGTTCGCCCTCGGTGTCCGGGGCTCCGCCGGAGGACATTGCGGTGGACACGCCGGCATTGGGAGTCTTTTCCGCCGGCAGCGGCACGCGCTGCCGGATCCGGCCCGTCGCCGGGTCGAGCACCACGAGCTCGTGGGTCCGGCCGGACGTGACCAGCAGCCGGCCGTCCGGGCTGAGCGCGAGCGCCTGCGGCCGGAGGCCCGGCAAATCAACCTGCAATCCGGCCGGCGTCAGAATCTGGTTGGTCGGCGTCGCAAAGCGGTTGGGCCCGAGACGCCCCACGATTTCGCGGGTGCCGGCCGTCGCGGGCGCCGATTCCGCCGCCCCGCCCGGCGGCCCGGCGAACGCGGCCGACACGGCCGCCCCGATGGCGGCGAGCCGCGCGAACAACCGCAGGGAATTCACGCCGACCACAATGCCACCGGGCGTCCCGCAAAATCAACCCCGCAATGGCGAAGCGCCAGCGAAGGACACGGTCTTCCGGATGCCGTGCAATTCTTCCATCTGTAGGCCGCCCGCTTGCGGGCGCCCAGTCAGGGTCGGATTTCGGCGCCAGCCAGCTGGCAGCCTACAGATCTTGATGCAGAATCCGAGCGCCCTGTCTCGGCGTTACCCCGCCGAATTCCGGAAACCGTTGCCGGCGGACGCCGCGCCAGCCAGCATCCGGTCGGCATGCCGGAGCGTGAATCACTGGTCCAGCTCCTGCGCGGCGCGGCGCGGATCCTCGTCTTCACCGGGGCGGGCATCTCGACCGGCAGCGGGATTCCGGATTTCCGCGGCCCGCAGGGGGTGTGGACCCGCCGGAAGCCCGTCTACTACGACGACTTCATGCGCTCCGAGGCGGCGCGGATCGAGCACTGGGACTTCAAGCTCGAAGGCTGGCCGGCGTTCCGCGATGCGCGACCCAACGCGGCCCATCAGGCGGTCGCCACGCTGGACCGGGCCGGCAAGGTGCTCGCCGTCGTGACCCAGAACATCGACGGGCTCCATGCGCGCGCCGGCGTGCCGCCGGAAAAACTGGTCGAGCTTCACGGCACCAATCTCCTCGTCGAATGTCAGTCGTGCGGCCTCCGTTCCGATCCCCAGGCGCATTTCGACTACTTCCAGCGCACCCGCCGGCCGCCGGTGTGCGCCTGCGGCGGCCTGTTGAAGCCGGCGACGATCAGCTTCGGCCAGCCGCTGCGGGCGGAGGATCTCCGGCGCGCAGAAGCGGCGGCGACGAGATGCGACCTGGTCGTCGCGCTCGGCTCGACCTTGTCCGTCTATCCCGCGGCCGAGTTTCCGCTGCTCGCCGCCAGGCGGGGCGTCCCGTACGTCATCATCAACCGCGGCGCCAC
>JBAIXJ010000323.1:0-3792 GCA_037916645.1 Opitutales bacterium
TCCGGCCATCCGGCATCAGGTGCAGGTCGGTCGGCTCCCCGTTCAATCCGAGGGCTTCCTCGCCGAGGATGACAAAAACGGGGGCGCCGGATTCGTTCCGGCCCGGCGGGGCCGCCGGCATCAACGGACCCGCGACGCACTCCCACGCATTGCCCAGCCCGCCCACCAAGATGGCCAACGCCGCGCCGGCGACGGCTAGCCGCGCCGCTCCGCGTCCGGCCGGCAGGCCGGCCACGGCACATCCGACCTGACGGATCCTTGCGGCGATGGCCAAAGAAGAGGGGGTAAGACTGACTTTCGCACCACGCTTGACGCCGGCGATTCCTGTGGCCCGGACTTTGCCGGTCAAGTCGCTACCTGCCATCATCGGCTCGAATTAACCCCCGCTGAAGCTCCGCTTAAGTGGGTGGCATAATCTTTCCCGTCGATGCCTCTCTCTGCCGGACCGGTGCGGCGCCGCAGGTAAACCGCGAGCAAGCTTGGGCCCCGGCGCCGACTGCCCGGACAGGCAACGCTGTGACCCGAGGGCGCCGACCTATTCCGCCACCAACCGGGCGCGTACGGCGTAGCGCACCAATTCGGCCCGGCTGGCACAGCCAAGTTTCCTCGCCAGCCGGGCCCGGTAGGTTTCGACCGATTTCGCGCCTATGCTCAGCGCCGCGGCGATTTCCTTGTACGTGCGGCCCTCCGCGATCCCTTTCAGAACCGCCGATTCACGATGGGTCAATTCCGGCGGCGCGCTCTGGTTCCGAAATGCGTCAATCAGACCGGTAGCGGCATCGGCGCAGAGGTAGGATTTCCCCTCCACCACGGCTTCAACGGCCCGCAGGAATTCCCGGGGAGAGTTTTCCTTTCGGAGGAACGCGTCGGCGCCGGCGAGCAATGCCGGGCCCACGACTTCGTGGTCGGCGGAGCCGGTAAACACCACGATCTTGATCTGCGGCCACTGCGCGCGGATTTTCCTGATCGCGGTAACCCCGTCGTCGCCGGGCATGACCAGATCAAGGATCACGATCTCCGGATTGGCTGCCGGGATCAGGCGGTACATCTCGTCGGCGTTGGCCGCCTCCATCACCACGGAGAACGCTGCCCGCCGCTCCAGACAAAGCCTGATCCCTCTCCGCATCAGGGCATGATCATCCACAATCGCCACGCGATGTCGCTTGTCCATGTCGAGCCAGCGCCGGAGTCAAGACTGCGGGCGGCTTCCTGGCGAGTCGAACTTCCGGGGGAGGAGCGGGCTCTGACGGGTCCGGCGCACCGCTACCGGCACTGGCGAATGTCCGGTTTTTGCCGGAAATAATGTCAGGGGATTCCTGACATGGCACACGGGATAGGCGGCATACAGGCGCGCCACCGGTCGGCCGATTTATCCGGAAGAATGAACGCGGAATCTCCGGTTGCCATCGCCCGTATGCCGGCCGCCGCCCGAAGGTCCGGACGCGGCCTCCTTCTCGCCATTGCGCCCGTTCCGGCCGAACCGCCCCGCCGCCACCATTTTCCTTCCGTCCCATGAAAAAGAACCACCATCCAGCCGTGTTCGCGGCTCTCGTCGCCGGATCATGTTTCGGCGTCCTCACCAGCCGGGCCACCGACGTGGGCGGGCTCGCCATCCACGGAACCGTCAGCGCCACGGCCTCCAGCTCGGACAATGTGTCGTATCTCGGCGACACCAAGGACACGCTTTCCCTGAATATCGTCGATCTGATCCTGAACGGCACCCACCGTTTTGACAACGGCCTGCGGGTCGGAGCCCAGATTTACGCGTTCAAGCTGGGCGATTACCGGAACGTCACCTTGGATTTCGCCAATCTCGACTACTCGTTCAATCAGTCGATCGGCGTGCGGCTGGGCCGCAACAAGCTGCCGCACGGTCTGTACAACGACTCACAGGATCTCGACGCGATCCGCACGTTCGCCTCGCTCCCCTTCTCCTTCTATCCGCGTTCCCTGCGAGCCATCGACGCTGCCTTCGACGGTGTGTCGCTCTACGGCACACTCGGCCTCAGCCGGGCCGGCAGCCTCGATTATCAGATCTATGCCGGCGCCAAGGAGGCGATCTCCGGCAGCGACAATCCTCTGCTGCGCGGCCTCAGCGGCGGCCTGCCCAAGTTCGACCATTGGACCTTCGATCAGGGCGTGCAGGGGGCGGCGATCTTCTGGAACCTCCCGGTTGATTCCCTGAAGATAGGCTACTCGGTGCAGCGCCTTCCCCAAACCCATCTGTCGGGCGCGCTCGGCACCACCGCGACTCTGTCCGGGGGAGATCTGGCGTTGACCCAGATGGTTGATTCCATGCTCGGCGCCGGCGCGTGGGACTACTCCGGCATGTTTGCCGGCACGCCGGTTGACATCACCGGCATGGACATCCTCTTCCGCACCCTCTCCGCAGAATATACCTCGGGCCGATGGGTCATCGCGGCCGAATACAAGCTCCTCGATGAACTGCACGGCACCAACACCATTCCGGCCCTGGGGTTGCTCGGCGAGCCCGCGGTCAGTTCCTACTCGAACAGCCTCGAGTACTATTACGGCATGGTCACCTACCAGGCGACCGACGAGGTCGGTCTGGGCTATTACTACGCGCAGAACAGCGACGATCGCAAAGGCAGTTCCACCAACCCGAACAACTACTCCAAGGACCACTGCGTCGCGATCAGCTACAACCTTTCTAAATGGTGCATTCTGAAGGCTGAGTACCACTTCCTGGACGGCTTCACGCCTTTGGGGCTGTCGGGCGATGCCAAACCGGCCAACACCCGGGACAGCAAATGGCACTACCTTGTGCTCAAGACCACGGTCAGCTTCTAGATCCAAGCCGGAGGCTTCCGCATGAAACGCTTCAGCACACTCCTTCTTCTCGCCAGCGCGCTCGTCGCCGGCACGGCACGCGGCGCCGATTTCAAGTTCATCGTCCATCCCGACGTCACCGTTTCCGCGTTGTCCAAGGACGACGCCAAGAACATCCTCCTCGGCAACAAAGGCCGCTGGGGCAATGGCACGGCCATCAAGCTGGCCGTCCTGGCCGGTGGACCAGCGCATGAGGCAGTCATCACTGAGATCACCGCCCGGTCGCCAGACCAGTTCGACAAATACTGGAAAAAACAGGTGTTCACCGGCAAGGGCGTCATGCCTGAGAGCATGCCGGACGAAGCCGCGATGATCGCGTACGTCGCGAAGACCCCCGGCGCCTTCGGATACGTTTCCGCCGCCGCCCGAACCGATGGGGCAAAAGTCGTGCCGGTGCAGTAGCGCCCAGCCGGCGCCAGCTCCACGACTGGGCCGATTCGCCACCCATGCTCGCCTGAAACCTGCCATGACCTGGAAAACCCAGAATCTGCGGACCAAGCTCCTGTTGGGCGTCGCGATCCTCGTCGCCGGTTACGTTACGTCGGTCCTAGTCGGATTTTTCACGGGCGCGGCCCAGGAGCGCGCTTTGGCCACGGTCGGCCAAGTCAGCGTTCCGGTTTCCCTCCAGTGCCAGTCGGCCCTGTTCGAGTTCGAGGCCTCCGCCAAGGGATTCACCGACGCCAGCATGACCGGCGATGACGGCGCATTGCAGGCGGCGGCCGCGACCAATGCGAAGACGGTCCAAGTCATTGAGGAAATCGCCAAGTCCGCCGCCGCGGCCGGACTCTCAGCCGATGATCTCGCAGCCCTGCGGCATCAATTGCTTCGCCTCGATGAAGCGCGCGCCGAGGTTTTCAAGGGCTCCACCAACTCTGACGCCGCCATCCGCGACGCCACGCGGTCCAAGGCCGAGGCCCTGACCGCCGCGACGGAGCAGGTGCG
>JBAIXJ010000324.1:0-3665 GCA_037916645.1 Opitutales bacterium
CGCCGTGCCCGCCACATTTCTACCCGCCATTCCCTAGCATTGGAGCGGCGACGCCCTCGTCGCCGGAACGCGTCGATACGCAACGGGGGCGTCGCGGCCCCAGGAAACGGGTTATCTGGACCCGGTATCCTCCCGGATCAGCGCCAACTGGTAGGGCAACTGCGAGTACTCCGTGTCGCGCGGGGTGGCCCGGTCCAGCCCCTGGTACAGGAACACGAGACGGGTTGGATCGATGGTCAGGGTCTCGTCGTAACCGTCGCGCAACATCTCGCCGTGGCTGATGTCGCGGGTCCAAGGTTTGACGCCCGGTTCGTAGCTTACGTTGGCATTGCCCGCGAAGGGATGCTCCTCGCTGGCCGCGAGCGGCGTCCACGCGCCGTCGAGGCGGTCGGAGAGAAATGACTTGTAGTAGCGGTCGCCGTTTCGGGCGATACACTCGATGATCGCCAGGTACTGGTGGGTGCCCTTGAGGCGATAGACGCAGCTGGCTTCGAACAGGTCAAAGCGGTTGGGCGTCTGCATCACCACTACGGGATCGCTGAATCCCCGCGGGAAGTCCGCGAGCTTCGTCTGGCAACGGTACCAGCGGCCGTCGTCGCCGGACGAGAACAGGTAGGCGTTCTGGTCGTCGCAGATCACCCAAAAATCGAGCCAGAGCTTGGGCACGCCCGGCGGCTCGGACGCGAAGAAAAACTCCGGCTTGCTCCACGTCTCCGGCTTCGTGATGTCGTCGGTCGTGGAAAACGTCGGCGGCTGCGACTGGTAGACGAGGTACCATTTCTGCTGGGGCCGGAAAAAGAACAGCTGCGGGGCGCAGTGGTAGCCGCGCAGGCCGGGGTTGACGGCGTCGAGGTAGACCTGCCTGGCCGCGCCGGCCTCGGCCCAGTCGGCAAAGCTGAGATAGACCATGTTCCACTGCCCCGCCGTGTTCGCGACCGTGGCGTAGATGTGCCATTTCCCGCCGTACTGGACGACGGTGGGGTCCTTGATCGAGACGAGGTGGTGATTCTCGTCCGACACGGGCTTGATGAGCGGGGCGGTCGAAACCCACCGGAGCGGCAGGTGGATCGGCGACGCGGGCTGCGCCGCGGCGAACGCAGCGGACACAGTGGCAGCCACACTTGCGGAAAGCAGACCAGGCAAAAGGCGGAAGAGGTACTTCATCATGGTCGGGATCGGGAAAACACCCCGGAGGCTGTCAGTCGCGCCGCCCGCCGCCAACCCGAAAAAGCCCGGGATCAGGCGCGCTGGGAGGCACCGCCCGCCCCCTCGGGATGGCCGGTCGCCGTGAAAGCGTCGTGGAAGCTCACGGCGCCCTGCGGCGTGTGCCCGTCGAACGACAGGGCGAAGAAGACCTCCGGGGGCACTCCCTCGAGCATGAGCGCCGGTGGATTCCCGAATCCGAATTTCCGGTAGTATTTCGGGTGTCCCACCAGGCAGCAGCCGCGGGCGCGCAGGGTTCTCAGCCGCGACAGCCCTTCCCGGATCAGGCCCGCGCCGATGCCCTGCCGCTGGCATTCCGGCAGCACCGAGACCGGTCCCAGGCCGTACCAGTCCGGCGTTCCGTCCGACATTCTCACCGGCGAGAAGGCGATATGGCCGACCACCCGGCCGTCCAATTCGGCGACCAGCGACACCGTGAGGGCCCCGGCGGCCCGCAGGGCCTCAACGATGAATTGCTCGGTGTGCGAGCTGATCTCGAGGGTGTTGAACGCGGCGACCGTCACCTCGGTGATGGCGCCCGCGTCGGCCTCGGTTTCGTCCCGAATCACTACCTTCGGATTCACGGGCTTGGTGTTGCTGCATCTTGGCGGCCGATGTCAAGGCAACGCCTTGGTGGACCATGGCGCGTCGCCCGATCATCCGCGGCGAAAAAGAACCGGCGATCCCGCGGCCGGATTTTTCTTTAACCCGCCCCCCGCCCGGGCATCAGTAGGAAGGACCATGCGCTTCGTCAAATACCACGCCCTGGGGAACGACTACCTTGTCCTCGATCCCACCGACTTTCCCCCGGGCCAGGCGCCCTCGCCCGTGCAGATCCGCCAGATCTGCCACCGGAACTTCGGCGTCGGGTCCGACGGCATCCTGTGGGGGCCGCTGCCGGCAAAAGGGGCGCCCTTTGGCCTGCGCATCTTCAATCCCGACGGCAGCGAAGCGGAAAAAAGCGGCAACGGTCTCCGCATCTTCTCCCGGTACCTCTGGGACCGCGGATTGGTCAAGACGCCCCGCTTCGCCGTCGAGACGCCGGGCGGCGTGGCCGAAGCCGAGGTCTTGGGCGCGCACCGGATCAGCGTCGCGATGGGAACCGTGACCTTCGCCAGCGACCGGATCCCCGTGGCCGGCCCGCCCCGGGAGGTGATCAACGAGACGCTGGCCGTCGGCGGCCGCAGCTTCATCTTCTGCGCCGCGTCGATCGGCAATCCCCATTGCGTCATCCCCCTGCCGGCGATCGCCGCCGACCTCGCCACGACCTTCGGCCCGCTGATCGAGACCCACCCCAATTTCCCCAACCGCACCAACGTGCAGTTTCTTCAGGTGCTTGATCGCACGAACCTCCGGATCGAGATCTGGGAGCGCGGCGCCGGCCACACCCTCGCCTCGGGCAGCAGCGCGAGCGCGGCCTCCGCCGTGGCCCGCCGTCTGGGACTGGTTGACGCCCACGTGACCGTCCACATGCCCGGCGGCGAGTTGGAAGTCGAGATCAGCCCCGATTACGCCGTGCGCCAGACCGGGCCGGTGGCCAGGGTCGCCGAGGGCGTGATGCACCCGGAGCTGTTCAGCGCGAAAGTGTAGGTCGAAGGGCGTCAGCGAGCTGACGGCCTACAGGGCATTCTGGAGCGGCGACGCCATCGTCGCCGGAATCCAGGTAGGGCGCGTTACCTGTCCGCCGACCTGTCCTCCGAAGGCCAGGCGAAGGAGGAAGCCTTTGGCGAAGGCCGGATCCTTAACGCGCCGACAGATTCGGATTCTCCATTCGGCGGGTTAAGGATAACCCGCCCTACCGGACCTCACGCCGGCTTCGCCGCACCCCTGGCCGGCGGCGCCGGCGGAGGCTCCGCGGTGGGTTCGGCCGCCGGCACCACGCGGTGCAAATAGGAACTGTAGTCCGGCACCTGCCGTTCGTAGTCGGCGGCCATCAGGGGCGACGAGATCATGAAATCGGCGGTCGAGCGGTTGCAGGCCGCCGGGATGTTCCAGACGACGGCCAGGCGCAGGAGCGCCTTCACGTCGGGGTCGTGCGGTTGCGCCTCGAGCGGGTCCCAGAAGAAGATCAGAAAGTCGATCGCGCCGTCCACGATCATCGCGCCGATCTGCTGGTCGCCCCCGATCGGGCCGCTCTGCAGGCGCGTCACCGGCAGGCCGAGCTCCTCCTCCAGGACCCGGCCCGTCGTGCCCGTGCCGAAGAGCGTGTGCTTCGCGAGGGTTTCGCGGTTGAAGCGGGCCCATTCCACCAGGTCGCGCTTCTTGTGGTCGTGCGCGATCAGGGCGATCTTCTTGGTGTGCATCTTGACGGTCTTCGGCTCGTTCATGGGAAATCCGGGGTTGAGGTTTCGGTGACGCGGCGGCCCTGGCTCTCCGACTCAGCGCCGCAATTGTGGGCCGCCAGCTTGCTGGCGCCGAATCGCGCGAGCAAGCTCGCTGCCCACAGTAGAACGTTTTGCCCG
>JBAIXJ010000325.1:0-1620 GCA_037916645.1 Opitutales bacterium
GCTCCGCGGCGCACTGATCCTGGTGCCGGGTTCGAACGCCGACGGCCGGCCGATGGTCGACGACGTCCAGTGGCGGAACTTCGCCGCCCGCCAGCGGCTCGCGCTGGTCGGCTGTTTCTTCGCGGACCATCCGCATCCGCAGGAATTCATCGAGGCCTACGTCGACGCCGCGCAGGGCAGCGGGCAGGCGCTGCTGGACGCCATGTCGAAATTCGCGGCCGAGGCGGGGCACCCCGAGCTCGCGGATGCGCCGCTTCTGCTCTGGGGCGAGTCGGCCGGCGGCGAATTCAACTACGAGTTCGCGGCTTGGAAGCCGGATCGCGTGATTGCCTTCGTCGTCAACAAGGGCGGCATCTACTACTCGGCGCTGGTGGCGCCCGCGGCGCGGGCGGTGCCGGCTCTTTTCTTCGCAGGCGGGGCCGATCTCGAATCCCGGACCGCCACGATCCGCGGCCTGTTTGCCCTCAACCGGCGGGCGGGCGCGCGGTGGGGCCTGGTCGAGGAGCCGGGAGTCGGGCACGAATTCGAGCGTTCACGTGCTTTGGGGCTGCTCTTTTTCGAGGAGGTTTTGCCCTTGCGGCTTGACGGATCAGGCCCGGCGCTGCGGCCGTTGCCCGAAGCCTCCGGGTTCTGGGGCGACCTCAAAACCAAAACCTACCGCCCGGCGGGTGCGGAGGGCGCCAGCGAGCCTTCAAACGCCTGGCTGCCGACCGAGCGGGTGGCCCGGGCGTGGCAGGCGACGGTGAGCGGTCACCCGCCAGAGTAACCACCCCGGCCTTCTGCGGGCAGGCTGGCCAGTATGTCGTCGACGCTGATCGCCTCGAGCGATGCGCCGCGGCGGATGACACGGACGTGATCACCGGGCGGGGCCCACATCGCCGGATCGGTCGGTCCGAACAACAGCACGCACGGCGTGCCGACCGTGGCCGCCAGGTGGCTCACGCCGCTGTCGTGACCGAGGAACAGGCGGCAGCGGGAGAGCAAGGTGGCCAGTTCGGGCAGGGGAAGGCGGTCCGCGAGGCGCAGCCCGGAAACATCGGCGAAACGGCCGTGCCAGTCATCGAGGAAGGAGGTCTCGGCGTCGCCCAGGACGAGGAGGATCGGCCCATCGAGTCGGCGGATCAGCTCGAGCCACCGCTCCGCCGGCCAGTTTTTGCGCGGCGAGCCGCTGCCGGGATGAACTGCGACCAGCGGTCGAGGGTCGGGGGTTGAGAGTCGAGGGCCAGAGGGTGGGAGCCGCAATCGGCACCGATAGTCGTTGGTGACGAGGCCGAGGGCGCGCAGGGGCTCGCAGAAATGGCGGGCGGCGGGGGCGATGGTGGGCGTGGGCGAACCGGACATGAACAGCTGATCAGGGCGCCGCGGAAAGTGCCGGGCCAGCGCGCCGTCGGAGTCGGGCCAGAAGTTGATCACCAGGTCGAATGCGGCGAGCCGGGCGGCGAGCGCCACGGGCAGCGGGGCGGGCTCAAAGAGCGCAGCCCAGCGCGCCTCGTGCTGCGAGTGGACGGCGTCGAGCAGACCGCCGAGAACGCCGAGTTCACCGGCGGTGGTGTTGCCCACGAGTTCGATGCGAGCCTGTGGCCATCTGCGGCGCAGCAATTGCAGCGCGGGCAGGGTGAC
>JBAIXJ010000326.1:0-3357 GCA_037916645.1 Opitutales bacterium
AACGACTTTCCCACGCCGGTCGAGGCGGCGGATCGCTTCCTCATGCAGATCACGAGGAACAAGGACGTCGTGCCCACCTACATCAATCCGCCGTTCAAGCCCTTCAAGTGGGAGTTTTGACCCGCCATGCCGCTGGCCCCGCCCCAGTCCAAATCCGCGAAACGCGCTCCCCCCGGGAAGTCAGCCCCGGCGCGGCCGATCGCCCCGACGGTGCGCACGCCGGCGCCTGCCGTCCCATCACACGCGGACGATTGCCCCTGCGGTGGCGGGTGTCCGCGGTGTGGAAACGGACTGGTCTTGGTGGCGCCACCCGACAGCCCGGGTGAGCGCGCCGCCGAGCAGACCGCCCGGCGCGTCTTGGTCGCGCCGCCGCCACTCGGGCCCCGCGGACCGGCGGCCCTGCCCGATTCGCCGCGAGCCTCCGAAATGGTGTCGGGGCCCGGCCGGCCGCTGGACCTGGACACCTGCGCGTTCATGGAGCCGCGTCTGGCCCGCGACCTTTCGGGAGTCCGCATCCATGACGATGCCGCGGCGGCCGCCGCGGCGCGTGCCGTGGCCGCCCAGGCCTTTGCCCTCGGGCGGCACATCGTCTTTGGCGCCGGGCAATACCGGCCCGACACCGTCGCCGGGCGCCACCTGCTCGCCCATGAACTGGCGCACGTCATGTCGCCGGCCGCGACGGTTGACGGCCGGCCCGTGATCCAGCGCCAGCCCGCCCCGGAGGCCCCGGCCGACTTCGCGGTCTTCGTCACCACCCACCGCGCCGACGACGTGGCCTTCGCGCGCCGCCTCGCCCACGAGGACGCGGCGCAGTTGCGCAAGACGGGGCGCCTGGTGCTCGAGGACCGGCAGATCATCGACGCCAAACTCCGCTATTTCACCGGCGCCGCCAAGGACGCCTACGTGCGCGGCATCAAGCCGGCGCTGGTCGAGGTGACGCGCGAGGAGATCCAGATGACGGGAACCTACGTGGGCAGGGGCGACCCGCCGGAAGACGTGCTCGGGGCCATCCTCGCGATCACGGAGGGCGCCCTGGCCCCGGACCGGAGCGGGGCGCCGAATGCCGACAATGTCTTTCATCCGGCGCATTACGCCAACCGGACGGTCAGGGAGAAGGACCACGTCGACCTGCTGTGGGAATGGTACCGCATCGCCCACGAATGGGAGGCTGCCCCGACCGCCCGGAACCCGCATTTGATGATCGGCGTCACGGGCGACGTGGCCAAAGTCCGGATTGCGCAGGCGGTCGCCGCCACAGCCCCGCTGGTCGCGAGTGTCAGCGGCATGGTCGGCGCCGAGAAACTGGTGCGTTACCAGATCTACCAGGCGCCGAACGTGCGGACCCTCGGACAGGGCGCCACCGGCGCGACCTTGATCGAACGCTACCAGGGGATGGTCGAATGGCTGAACCGGCGGGCCGAGCGCGAAGCGGAGGCCGATCGGACCGCCGCCGCCGAGGCGGACCAGCGGGCGGAGGTCTACCGGATGTCACGCGTGGACATCTACGAACACTGGAAGGAGCGGAAATCGGCGTTCGTATCCGTTGCCTCCGCGGCCGGCAACCGGCTCAACATGGACCAGCTATTTGAAATCTGGCGCCTGAACTGGGGCGACCGGATGGAGGCGGGCAAGCGGGCGGTCCGCGAGATCGAGCACGCCGAGGCGGCGGCCGATGTCGAGGCCTACGCGCGGAAGATGAACCGTTTCTATGAGGACCACGAACTGGACGCTTTCGGGCCCGAGTACCGCCACGCCGTTTCCGAGGCGGCGACGGGCAAGCTCATGCTCGTCTGGTCGCCGGAAATCAAGGTGATGGCGTTCGACGGCAAGGCGCACACGCTTCCGGAGATCGATCGGATTGCGCTGGTGGTGGCCCGCAACTTCCAGGACATCGCCGACGCGTCCTCGGCGATTGCGGCGTATTACCCGCGTGGCGCTTCCATTCCGCCCGACCGCTTCACACTCGAGGGACCCTACGTCCCGCCCGAACCGGCGCCGCCGGCCCCGGAACCGGCTCCGCCGCCGGATCCCGCGTCCACCTCGGGCGGCGATCCCGCGATTCCCTACCGGCCGGGGCGCCCGCTCGATGACACCCAGCCATCTTGGGCGTTCGACAAGACCGAACCCGGCGTTCCGCCGCCGAAACCGGAGCAACCGCCGCCGCCGCCGTCCGGCGGTGGTGGGGGCGGCGGCCGCGGGCCGAACGATACGATCGTCGCCCATCCGCCGCCTCCACCCCGTCCCGCCCCCCGGCCCGCGGCGGCGCCGCACGCCGAACCGGCGACCGTCGAATGGGATCTGTCCGGACGGCCCCTGCCCGCCGGGAATCGTCCGGCCGGCGCGACCGGCGGACCGGACCGCGTCTTTGTGACGCCGGGCCAAGGCGGGCGGCCCGGGACGGTGCACGTCGTGCGCGGCGGACGCGAGACGAGCTTCGCCGAGACCAACCGCACCTTGGCGGAGCAAGTGAAGCGCGGTTACCTCGCCGAAACGCCCGGTGGCGTGCGCCTTTCAATCGAGGAACTGAAGGGCAAACGCGTCCTCGACCTGGCCGCCGGCACCCAGGGGCAGACGGTGCGGGACCTGCGCGCGCAGAAAATCGACGCGTACGGCATGGACATCGCCCTCTCGGAGGAGGCCGCCAAGACCGGCTATCTTGGACGCTCAGACCTCGCGACCGGGATTCCCATCAAGGGGGATTTCGATGTGGAATTCGAGCTCTACGGCGGTCTCTCCTATGGTCTCGGTCCGAATACGGCGGCGGCGTTCCGGAACGCGGTGTCCCGCCTCCGGCCCGGCGGGACCCTCTATCTCGGGCCGCTGGACAAGAGCGCGCAGCAAACGCTGCGGCCCCTCGTCCAGGGCATCGTGGAACAAGGCGGAAAGCTGGTCGAGGCGACGTATCACGGCGAAGACCAGGTCTGGCGCATCACGATGCCGACGCAACCAGTGAAGACCACCAGCGCCCATTAGCGGGCCCGCCGCCATTCCATCACCCGTCCAGCCATGCACAAATCCGCCAGCAGAACCATCAGTCCGGAGCGCCGTCGATCCGCCTACGCGCCGTCGACGGCCCAACGCGTCACCGGAAACAAGCCCTTTCCTGTCCGTCCGTCCGCGCCTCACGCCCTTCCGCCCGCCGCCTGCGCCTGCGGCGGGGGATGCCCGCGCTGCCGCGCGCAGTCCGCAGGCGCCATCCCAGCGGTTGCCCAAGAGGCCGCGCGCTTCGGCGGCGAGCCGCTCGACGCCGCGACCCGCGGTGTCATGGAGGAGCGCTTCGGCCACGATTTCAGCGCCGTGCGGGTGCACACCGGGGCCCGCGCCGCCGACTCGGCGCGGCGCATGTCCGCCGCGGCC
>JBAIXJ010000327.1:0-1830 GCA_037916645.1 Opitutales bacterium
CAGGGGCCACCAATTCGTGGCACGTGGTTTCCCCGGCGGCGCTCACGGACAACGGGGCGTTGTTCGGTTGCGCAATCGCGAACTTCTTTGGCAGCACCAACAGCAGCGCGGCAACGTTGTCGGTCACGCCGGACATCACGCCGCCGATGATCGTTTCGGCCGGCACGCTCGGGGAACCGCAAATCGTGAACGTGGTGTTTTCGGAGCCGGTGGAACCTGCCAGCGCCACCAACATTGCTAACTACACCATCGGCAATGGCATGAAGGTGCTGGCGGCCGGCTTCGGCCTGGACGCGCGGAGCATCGTGTTGACCGTCACGCCCCTGGCAGCCAACACGAACTACCTGCTCACCGTGAACAACGTGCGCGACCGCGCCGCCACGCCGAACGCGATCGCGCCCAACACGCAATTGTATCTCGTCACGGCGTTCACCCCGCTCGACATTTCCTACATCCGCCCGTCCCCGGAGCCGACCAGCGCGTCGAGTCGCCACGGCCCGGTGATCATCTCGGAGATCATGTATCATCCGCCGGCGCGGGCGGACGGAAAGAACCTCGAGTATATCGAACTGCACAACTCGAATCCGTGGACCGAGGACATCGGCGGATTCCGCCTGACGGGGCAGGTGGAATACACTTTTGCGACCAATGCCGTGATCGCGGCGCGGAATTTCCTGGTGGTGGCGGCGGCGCCGGCCGATTTGCAGAGCGTGTGGGGAGGCATGGCGGTGGTGGGGCCCTACACCAACAGCCTGGCCAACAGTTCGGGGACGCTGCGGCTGTGCAACCGCGAAGGCGGGATCGTTTTCGAGGTCAGCTATTCAAGCCGGCCGCCGTGGCCGGCGGCGGCGGATGGCAGCGGCCACTCGCTGGTGCTGGGCTGGCCGTCGCTGGGCGAAGGCAATCCGGCCGCCTGGACGGCGAGCGCGTTGATCGGTGGTTCGCCGGGCCGGACGGAGGCGGTGCCGCTGGCCGCATATCGCACTGTGCTCATCAATGAAGTGCTCGCGCACACCGACCCGCCGGACTACGACTACATCGAGCTGTACAACTACAGCAGCGCGGAGGTTAATCTCGGCGGCTGCATCCTGACGGATGATCCCGCCACCAATAAGTACATCTTCCCGACCAATTGCGTGATCGGGCCGCAGGGATTCGTGGTGGTGGACGAGAGGCAGCTCGGGTTCCGGCTCGATGCGGGCGGCGAGACCGTCTATTTCAAGGACCCGGCGAACACGCGGGTGCTGGATTGCCTGCGGTTTGGCGCGCAGGAGAACGGCGTCTCCTTTGGCCGCTGGCCGGATGGCGGGAAAGATTTCACCCGGCTGCAGACCAAAACACCGGGTGCGCCCAACGGGCGGGCGAAAGTGGCGGACGTGGTCATCAACGAGATCATGTACGCGCCGATCAGCGAAAGCGACGACGACCAGTACGTGGAACTCTACAACCGCACGTCCGCGCCGGTGGACGTCAGCCGGTGGAGTTTTGAGGACGGCATCAGCTACACGATGCCGGCGGGCGCGGTCATTCCCGGCGGCGGTTTTCTGGTCGTGGCGAAAAACGCGGCGCATTTGATGACGAACTACGCGAACCTGAACGGCGCGAACACGGTGGGGAATTTCTCCGGCACGCTGGCGCGCGGCGGCGAGCACCTGGCGCTGGCCATGTCGGATGAGATCGTGAGCACGAACGCGGCCGGGGTGCGCTACACCAACCACATTCACATCGTTGTGGACGAGGTGACTTACGGGACGGGCGGGCGCTGGGGGCAATGGGCGCACGGCGGGGGCAGCAGCCTTGAATTGATCGACGCGCGAAGCGATCACCGGC
>JBAIXJ010000328.1:0-1997 GCA_037916645.1 Opitutales bacterium
GCTCGACCACGCGGGCATCGGCGTCGACGCGGCCGCCAAGGTCGGCCACCTGCGCCGGCCGCCGCGGCCGGCCCGCGGGACGCGCGACGCTTTCGCGGTGACCGCCGCCTGCTGCCTCGTGCGCCGCGCCGAGTTCCTCGACGCCGGCGGCTTCGACGAGACGTTTGAGAACGGCGGGGAGGACGTCGATCTCGCGCTCCGCCTGCGGACGCGCGGCCGGCGGGTCGTGATCTGCCTCGACAGCGCCGTGCGCCACCACGTCCGCGGATCGCGCGGCGCCGCGTCATTGCGCGACGAGCGCAACAGCCGCCGCCTCTACCAGCGCTGGCGCGGCCCCATCATCGCGGAAGCCGCCCGGGCCTGGGCGCGGGAGGCGGCCCGGCCGGCGCGATTCCGTGACGGCCCGGTCGCCCGGCGCACGGCCTGGGCCTGCCTGCCGTGCGCCCTCGGCCTCACCCGCGAGCCGCCGCCGGTGGCCCGGCAGCATGCGACGCACGCGTTCAATGGCGAGGACGTCCGCTGGCGGAAGCTCCTCGACGGCCAGACGGACCCCGAGGTGCCGCATGCGCCCGGGCAGTACCGCTACGACCGGTTCTTCCTCGACCTCATCAACCTCGACACGGCGTGGATCCGCGACCGCGCCTTCCTCGAGCTGCCGCCCGACTTCCCGCGGCGGAATCTGTTCATCAACGGCTTTGTCCTGCCGGCCGATCCCGCCTACCCGGAGTCAGCCGGCCAACTGGGACTCCGCCTCCGCGTCAACGGCCTCCAGACGGCGGCGGTCTTTCCGCTGCCGGAGGATCATTTCAATCTGGGGGTCGACGCGCCGCCGGCCCGACCCGACCAAGCCACGCGGGTCGAAGTCGACCTCCTCGGTGTCGGCCGCTCCAACTTCCTCGCGTGGCTCGGCCGCGTGATTGCCCGCTGGCCGCTGCCCCGCCGCTGGCGCGAAGCCGCCGGCGTCTACCGCCTCCAGCGGATCAATCACCGCCTGCGGATCTCGCAGGTTGTGGCGGACGACGAGGCCATCTTCGATTTCAAATACCAGCCCGCGCTGGTGCCGCGGCTGCGGCGACGCGGCGTGCCGGCGGGCATGAACCTCGTCGGCTGGTTCCGCGCGGAGCTCGGCATCGGCGAGTCGGCCCGCTGCATGGCCAAGGCCTGTGATGCGGTCAACCTCCCCACCGCCCTCGTCGACCTGAAGCTCAACTGCCTCAACCGCCAGCGCGACCTGACCTTCGCCGAGCGGCTGCAGGAGAAGAATCCGTTTCCGGTCAACGTCTTTCACCTCGACCCGCCCGTCGCCCAAGACATCGACCACCACCACGGCCCCGCATTTCGCGCGGACCATTACAACATCGCGTACTGGGCGTGGGAGCTGCCGGAGTTCCCCGACAGCTGGGTCAACCGGCACCGCTTCTTCGACGAGGTCTGGTGCCCGTCCGAGTTTGCCCGCGCCGCCGTCGCCGCCAAGCTGCCGAAGCCGGTGCTGGCCATGCCGCACGCCATCGACTTTCCCGTGCCGACGGGAGAGCTGCGCGCCAAGTTCGGCCTGCCGGACCGCGCCTTCCTCTTCCTCTTCATCTACGACTTCAACTCCACGCAGGAGCGCAAGAATCCGCGCGCGGCGATCGCCGCCTTTCGCCGGGCGTTCCCTGCCGGGGCGCCGGTCGGGCTCGTGATCAAGACCCACAATCCGGACCGCTCGCCCGAGGCGCTGGCCGAGCTCCGGGCGGAGCTCGCCGACCTGCCCAACGCCCGGCTGATCTGCGAGACGCTGGCGCGGACCGAAATCTACGAGCTACAGCAGGCCTGCGACTGTTTCGTCTCCCTGCACCGGGCCGAGGGCTTCGGACTCAACATCGCCGAGGCCATGTTCCTCGGCAAACCGGTGATCGCCACGGACTGGTCCGGGCCGGCGGAATTCGTGAACGAGGCCAACGGCTGTCCGGTCCGCTACCAGCTGGTCGAGCTCGGGTCGAGCTACGGGCCGTACG
>JBAIXJ010000329.1:0-3246 GCA_037916645.1 Opitutales bacterium
AGTACGCAATGTAGGCCTTGCTCATCGCCGCCAGCGGATTGGAGCCGTCGACGCGGATGCACAGCTCGGTCGAGCGGCTGTCGAGGTAGAGCGTGCCCGCCTGGAAATCGGCGTAGCGGTCGCGCGAGTAGAAGTCGGAGAAGTTGATGAAGTTGCGCAGCAGGGTCCGCAGGTCGCGGTGGTACCTCACCAGCCGCTCGACGTCGTTGACCGCCTTGAACTGGGGCGCGAGCGCCTGGTCCTCGGCCACCAGGGCGGCGAGGGCCGGGCGGAGATTGGCCGCGAGGATCTCCTTCACGCGCGGCAGGCCGAGCTTTTCGACGGCGCCGCCGGTCTTGCTGCCCAGCCAGGCTTCATAGGGCGCGAGCCGGGCGTTGAGCGCGGCCCACTCGTCCGCCGTCAGGCTGGTCTTGCCGGCGCCGAGGAGGGGCGCGACGACCTTGGCGTGCAGCGCCGCCAGCCCGGCGGCCCAGGCGGGATTGACACCGTCGAGCAGCGGCAGCGCGCGGTCGGCTTCGACCCGCGCGAGCGGGAAGTCGCGGACCTCGTCGGCCGTGATCGTCAGGTCCTTCGCGGCGATCGTCAGGTACTCGGTTTCGCTGCGGTTCAGCGCGGCGATCGCCCGCTGGTCGAACGCGGCGAGGCGCGTGCGGGCGAAAAAGTCCGCCACCTTGCCGCGCACCGCCTTCAGCGCGGCGCAGGCGGCGTCCGTGGCCTCGCCGAGCACGGCGATGTCCTTTTTCGCGCTCTGCTCGGCCCAGGTCGCGTAGGCGGCCAGCTCGGCGAAGAACGCGTCGACCTTGTCCGCGGTCACGCCGACGGCGCCCGACCGGCGGGTCGTGCCGCCGACGCAGGCGAGGATGTCCTTGAGCAGCGCCTGCACGGCCGGATCGGTCGCGGCCTCGGGCGGGATGACGCCGTCGCCGTTCAGGGGGCTGGCGGCAAAGATCTTCGCCGTGTCGCTGGCATCGGCGACGCCGAGCTCGGCGCCGTCCTTCTGGCCCACGCTGGCGAGGACCTGCCTGGCCGAGGCGAGCAGCACCTTGCCTTCCGGGGTGCCGGCGTTGATCGCGGCCAGCGGCAGCGCCGGGGCGCCCTTGAGCAGATCGGCCGGATCGTTCAGGCGGGCGCAGGCCCATTTGACTGCGGCGAGGACCTCCGGCACGCCGACGCGGCCGTCGCCGTCGGTGTCGATCAGCGCGAGGGTGCGTTCATCGAATTCGAGGCCCTTGGTGGGGCAGCTCAACGCCACCCAGAGCTTCTGGTCGAGTTCATCGAGGTGCAGCAGGTCGGCGGCGGTGTCGAGACGGACCTGATCGAGCCCGCCGACGCGGAAGAAACGCCAGCGGTGGCTGGCGGCAGGCGAGGATGCTGGAGGGGTGGCCATGATGAGATTCAGCGTGCGCCGCGGAACAAAAAACTCAAACGGATATCCGGGGGCCGCGGGGGCGCCGGTTCCCGGGGGCGCCGGAGGCGGGAGTCCCGCTCCGGGGTTGAATAATCGCCCCCTTTCGCGCACGGTTGCGGACGCCTGCTGGCCGCCGCCATGAATGTCCTGCGCCTGCTCGTTGCCTTGGGAATCGCCGCCGGTGCCGCGCTTGCCGCCGCCCGCGCGGTCCCGGCCGCCGGGGGATTCTCCCCCGCGATCGTCTACGATTTCGGCGGCAAGTTCGACCGGTCGTTCAACCAGTCGGCGAGCGAGGGGGCCGAGCGGTTCAAGAAGGAGACCGGCATCGTCTTTCGCGAGTTCGAGATCACCAACGCGGCGCAGCGGGAGCAGATCATGACCCAGCTCGCGCGGCGGGGCGCGACGATCATCGTCGCGGTTGGCTTCACCCAGGCGTCGGCGGTCGAGGACGTGGCGCGGCGGTTTCCGCAGGTGAAGTTCACGATCATCGACGGCACCGTCGACCTGCCCAACGTGCAGTCGGTCAACTTCCGTGAACAGGAGTCGTCGTTCCTCTGCGGCATGCTCGCGGCGCTCGCCTCGAAGACCGGGAAGATCGGCTTCGTCGGCGGCATGGACATCCCGCTCATCCGGAAGTTCGCCCTCGGCTACCGGGCCGGCGCCCGCTACGTCAACCCGCAGATCGAGATCTTCGAGAACATGACCGGCACGACGCCGGCCGCATGGGGCGATCCGACCCGGGGCGCCGAGCTGGCCCGCAGCCAGTTCGGCCGCGGCGCCGACGTCGTGTTCCACGCGGCGGGGGCGACCGGCATCGGCGTGATGCAGGCGGCGGCGGACGAGGGCAAGCTCAGCATCGGCTGCGACAGCAACCAGGACTACCTGCATCCCGGCAGCGTGCTCACCTCGGCCGTCAAGCGCGTGGACACGGCCGTGTTTCGCGCGTTCATGGACGCGAAGAACGGCACCTGGCAGGCCGGGCACCTCTCCCTCGGGCTGGCCGAGAACGGCGTCGACTGGTCGCTCGATGAGCACAACCGGCGCCTCATCACCCCGGCGATGGAACAGCGCGTCAACCAGGCGCGGGCCGACATCATCAGCGGCCGGCTGGCGGTGCCCGAATACCAGGTGCGGTGAGCGACGCGCGGCCCGAGCCACCTGCGGAACGGGCGGAACCGGCGCGCCAGCCGGCGCCGGCGCTGGAGCTGCGCGGCATCGACAAGCGGTTCGGCGCGGTGCATGCCAACCGGGCGGTCTCGCTCACGGTGGCGCGCGGCACGGTGCACGGTCTGGTGGGCGAGAACGGCGCGGGCAAGTCGACGCTGATGAACATCGTCTTCGGCTACCATCGCGCCGATGCCGGCGAGATCCGGATCCACGGCCGTCCGGTCGAGCTCCACCGCCCGCACGACGCGATCGCCGCGGGCGTCGGCATGGTCCACCAACACTTCATGCTCGTGGACACCTTCACCGTGCTGGAGAACGTCGTGCTCGGCGCCGAGGGCGGCCGGCGGCTGGCGGGCGGTCTCGCCCGGGCGCGGGCCGCGCTCGAAGACATCGCCCGCCGCCACGGGCTCGAGGTGCCGGTTGACGCCGTCGTCGAGCACCTGCCCGTCGGCGTGCAGCAGCGCGTGGAAATCCTGAAGCTGCTCTACCGTGACGCGCGCATCCTCATCCTGGATGAGCCCACCGCCGTGCTCACGCCCCAGGAAACGACCGGCCTGTTCGAAAACCTGAAGAAGCTGCGAGCCGAGGGCAAAACCATTCTCCTGGTAACCCATAAGCTCAGGGACGTGATGTCCTTCACGGATCGGGTCACGGTCTTCCGCGCAGGCAAG
>JBAIXJ010000330.1:0-3620 GCA_037916645.1 Opitutales bacterium
CTGGAACGACGCGTCGTCCTCCTTGAGCACGGCCAGCACCACGCGGTGGCCGTCGGTGCGGACGTTGATGAGGCCGTAAACCAGCTTGTCGGCCAGCAGCCACCGGTCGGCCGGTTGCGCCGTGCCCGGCCGGTGCGCGCTGCCGAACGAGGGCTTGACCGGCACGATCTGCGCCTTGGGCACTTTGGCGCCGGCTTGGTCGAGGACGGAGTGCACCTCGAACAGCTGCACGGAGCGCGACAGCTCGGTCGAGTAGATCAACGGGGCGTTGTATTCGTCCTCGACGAGGTTGAGGAACTGGTTCCTGCCCGGTCCCAGCCGGCGGCTGCCGAACACGGCCGCGGACGCCATCGCCTTGGCACGGGGATGCGCGTAGGTCTCGTTGTCGCCGCTCGAGAACAGGGTCGCCAGCGGACTCATCGCCTGGAGGAACGTGTCGGAGATGTCTTCGGCGCCGTGGTGGCAGGCCTTGGCCACGGTGCAGGCGAACTCCGCGGCCGGGACGTTCTTGAGCAGCACCGCGTGCGAGCGGAAATTCAGGTCGCCCGTCATCAGCAGCCGGAAGGCCCCGTAGTCCACGCGCAGGACGACCGAGTGCCCGTTGCGGGTGAGCGAGGGGCTGGCCATGGACGACTTCCCGGCGCTGTCGAGGTAGCGCAGCCCCGATTTCGTCCCGAACGGCTCCATGACCGGGCCGAGAACCTGGATTGCCGCTTTTCCCGTGGCCGGGGCGAAGCCCGGCAGGGAACCGGTGCTGCGGGCGACCCGATGGATCGCGCCGATGCCGGCGCCGACCTTGGCGGCCGCGGCGTTCAGAAAATCGGCGTAGTTGCCGTCCAGCTTCCAGGCGCGGCTGGACGTGGTCCGGGCGAACTTGCGGATGTCGGCGTCGTCGTCGAGCAGTGCGGTCAGACCGGCGTCGGGCAGGGCGGCGCCCTCGACGGGGCCAAGCTGGCCGAACCCGGAGGCGCCGTTGTAGGCGGTGGCGCCGCCGGAGAAGCGCCCCATCCCGCTGTGGTAGATCGCGCCGATCTCGAATTCGCCCGGCTTCACGCGGCCGATGACCTCGGGCAGGCCGCCAAAATGATCCTCGTCGGGGTGGGTCACGACGAGCGCATCGAGCTTGAACGGCCCCGGCACCGCGAACTGCTGGCGCCAGGACTGATCGACGTAGATCAGCCACCAGAGGAAGCTGACCCCGAGCGCAGGGCCGGCCGCCATGGCGGGGGAAGGACCGCCGTCGATCATGAGCCAGCGGTCGTCGGGCGTGTGCAGCAACGCCGCGTCGCCCTGCCCGCAGTCGATCTGGTAGAGGGCCAGCACGGGCGTGGTCGTGACGTCGGCTTGCGGCAGGCGCAGGATGTGTCCCTTGGCCGACACCTCAACGTCCGCGCCGGCGACCTTGGTCACGTAGAGCGGATCGCCCCACAGCAGCGCGATCTTCGGCTTGGACTTCTTGAAGTTGTTCGCGGTGCTCAGCGGCTTCACCGAATCCTTGGTCTGGCCGAAATAAACGATGTCACCTGCCTTCATGGGTGCCTTCCTTTCTGGTTGCGGATGGTGGAGGCGTCGCCGCACGCGGGCGGACCGCCGCCGGGGCGGGCGGTGCTGGTCCCCGACCGGATCGCGGCGGGCTCCGGGGGGAGACCGCGCCCCGGGAAAAACCCGGATCGCAGGGGAACCGACGACGACGCTGGACGGGGTTCGTCGCCCATACCGGGTATCTCATGGCGGACGCAGGGCTGGGGCGAGGTCCCGCGGCACCCAAAGGCCTCCCGGGGGACGTGCTCAGAAAAGAGTGTTTCCTGTAAATGGAAACGGCCGCGCGGGGGGCCCGCGGACCCACCTTCGGCGTCGATAGTCGGGTCCCGCTGACTCCTGACTTCCGTCCTCTGACTTCTGAGCCGCCGTAGTTCCCCAAGATCGGCGCGTTAGGGATAACGCGCCCTACCCAGATTTCGCGAATTGGCGGTTGGGTGGGGCGGCTTATCCCTAAGCCGCCGCGGTTTCCAAGATCGGCGCGTTAAGGATCCAGCCTACGCCCACCTGCAACAGGGCTTTGTCTGAGGCCCACGATGGGCTTCGGCGGACAAGTGACGCGCCCTAGCCGGCCATCGCGGATTGGCGGTTGGGTGGGGCGGCTTATCACTGAGCGCCCGCGGACATTCGGGTTGGCCTTTCTGGGCCGTCCGCGCCACCGTCGGGGCTCCCGCCATGAACAATCAATTCTGGTTCTCCCTTTCGCTCTCGTGCGTGCTCGGCGCGATGGTCGCCCCCGGGCTCGCGCAATGGAAGGCCGCCGTCTACCAGACGGCGGAGAAATCGGCGCAGCGCCTGACGCGGGTCGCGGAGGTGCCTCTGACGGCCGGCGCGCCGCTGACGGAGAAACTCGATTACGTCTTCGTCGATCCGGCGCGGACCTTCCAGACGGTGGTGGGTTTCGGCGGCGCGCTGACCGATGCCGCGGCCGAGACCTACTACAAGCTGCCCGCGGCGACGCGCCGCGAGCTGATCCGGGCCTACTACGATCCGAAGGACGGCATCGGCTACACGCTCGGCCGGACGCAGATCAACAGCTGCGACTTCTCGAGCGACAGCTACACCTACGTGAAGGAGGGCGACGCGGCGCTGGCCACGTTCGACGTCGCGCACGACCGCCGGTACCGCATTCCGCTGATCAAGGAGGCGATCGCGGCGGCCGGCGGACACCTGACGCTCTTCGCCAGCCCGTGGAGCGCGCCCGCGTGGATGAAGACCAACGGCGACATGCTCCACGGCGGCTTCCTGAAGCCCGAATACCGCGACGCCTGGGCGCGGTACTTCGTCGCCTTCATCCGCGCCTACGAGAAGGAGGGCATCCCGATCTGGGGGGTAACCGTGCAGAACGAGCCGATGGCGATCCAGACGTGGGAGTCGCTCCAGTTCACGGCGGAGGAGGAGCGGGACTTCGTGCGCGACCACCTGGGGCCGACGCTGGAGAAGAACGGACTCGGCGGAATCAAGTTGATGGTCTGGGACCACAACCGGACGTTCATGGTCCAGCGCGCAAGCGTCATCCTGGGCGACCCGGCCGCGGCGAAATACATCTGGGGGATCGGTTTCCACTGGTACACCGACCCGGCCTACGACCACGTGGCCAAGGTCCACGAGGCGTTTCCGCAGGCGCACCTGCTGTTCACCGAGGGCTGCACCTATCCGTTTGATTGGGCGAAGATCCACGACTGGAGCTGGGGCGAGACCTACGGCACCGCGATCCTCAACGACCTGAATCACGGCGCCGAGGGCTGGACGGACTGGAACATCCTGCTCGACCAGACGGGCGGGCCGAACCACGTCGGCAACTTCTGCTACGCGCCGGTGCACGCCGACACGCGCACGGGCGAGCTGACGTACATGAACTCGTTCTACTACCTCGGCCACTTCTCCAAGTTCATCCGCCCGGGCGCGAAGCGCCTCCTGTGCTCGGCGACGAAGGACGTGCTGCTGGCGACGGCCTTCATGAACCCCGACGGCTCGATTGCGGTCGTGGTCATGAACGCGACCGACGCGGCCATGCCGTACCAGCTCCGCCTCGGGCCGAACGCCGCCGCGCTGGAAAGCCCGGCGCATTCGATCATGAC
>JBAIXJ010000331.1:0-1696 GCA_037916645.1 Opitutales bacterium
TTCAAGTGTTCGTGGGAATCATCACTCTATATCGGGGACAGATGACGTCCGACCCATCGAAGATTGAAGATTGAAGATTGTCGATTGGGCCCCGGTCAATCATCAATCGGCAATCGACAATCATCAATTCTCCCTTGGCTCGTAGGGCGCGGCTACAATCCGTCCAGCCGATGGCCGCCGAGGACGCCGATCTCGCCCGCCAGCGCCTCGTGCGCTCCGCGTCGGTCATTACGCCGCTGACGCTCCTTTCCCGCGTGACCGGATACGTGCGGGACAAGGTCATCGCCCTGACACTCGGCGCCGGGATGCGCTCGGACGCTTTCCTCGTCGCCTTCCGGATCCCCAACATGCTGCGTGAAATCGTAGGAGAGGGGGCGATGTCCTCGGCTTTCATCCCCGTCTACGCCGGGGTCTCGCACGGAAAGAGCGAGGAGGAGGCCCGCGCGTTCGTGGGCCGGGCGCTCGGGTCCTTCGCCCTGATTCTTGCCCTCCTGACGGTCTCCGGGATTCTCCTGTCTCCGTTTCTCGTGGATCTGCTGGCGCGGCAGTTTCGGACGAGTCCCGGGAAGTTCGCGTTGACGGTGACGCTGAACCGGTGGATCTTCCCCTACATCTTCCTCGTGAGCCTGGCCGCGTTCTGTCAGGCGGTCCTGAACGCCCATCACCGGTTCGCGGCCGCCGCGGCCGCGCCCATCTTCTTGAACGTCGCGATGATCCTCGGCGCGTCGGTCCTCGCGCCCCGCCTTCGCGAGCCCACGTACGGGCTGGCCGCCGGCGTCCTCGCGGGTGGGCTTCTCCAGATTGCGATCCAGCTGCCCCAGCTCGCGAGATTGCGCGCGGTTGGCCGGCCCCAGCTCGGCTGGCGGGATCCGGCCGTGCGTTCGGTCCTGCTCCTGATGTCGCCGCGCCTCTTCGCCTACGGGATCAACACGATCAACACCGTGATTTCGACGCGCTTCGCGGCGGGCCTCGGCAACGCCAACGTCTCGCACTACTACTACGCGAACCGGCTCAAGGAGCTGGTGCTCGGCGGTTTCGCCGTTTCCCTCGCGACCGCCATCCTTCCGCTGCTCTCGCGGCAGGCGATCGCGGAGGACCGCGGGCCCTTCAAGGACAGCCTGGCCTTCGCGCTGCGCCTGCTCATCTTCGTGACGATTCCGGCGAGCGTGGGCCTGATCGTGTTGAGGACGCCGATCGTCCGGGTGCTCTTCGAAGGCGGCCGGTTCGCGGCGTCCGATACGTCCGCGACGGCAAGGGTGCTGGCGGCGCTGGCCATCGGACTTCTCTTCTTCGCCGGCGTGCGCATCGTGGTCCCGGCCTTCTACGCTCTGAAGGACACGCGGATGCCGGTTCTCGCCGCGCTCGCCGACTGCGCCACTTTCATCCTTCTCTGTGTGCTGCTGACGCGCCCCCTGGGTCTTCCGGGCATCGGCCTGGCGGCCTCGTGTGCCGCGGCCGTCAACCTCACGATCCTGCTCACCATCCTGCGCCGGCGCGAGGGCCGGCTGCGCGGCAGGAAGATCGCCCTCACGCTCGTGCGCGTGGCCGCGGCGGCCGCCGTCATGGGGCTCGCTCTCGAGGCGGCCATGCGTCTCTTCCCGCTCGAGGAGGCCCGGGGCTGGAGGGGAGCGGTCCTCGTCGTCGCCGTGGTTCTCGTGGGGGCGGGTCTCTACTGGGCCGCGGCGATCCTCATGCG
>JBAIXJ010000332.1:0-2817 GCA_037916645.1 Opitutales bacterium
AGGAGAGATTGCCCGAGACGACGGTGCGCGGATCGAGGAGCTGCGTGACGCCGACGATTGCGTCGGCGGTGCGCTTTTTCACCCACGCCGGCTGGAAGAGGACCTTGATGTCGTCGTCCGTGCCGGCGATGCCGGCGAGCAGCGTGGTGTTCTTTTCATTGAAGTCGGTGACTGTGTTCAGCGACCAGCCGGTGGACGTGTAGTCGCTCTCGCGGCTGTTGGCCACCCCGAGGTCGAGGTTGACGCGGGGGAACTGGCGCGAGAAATCGGCGTTCCACGCCTTGCGCCGGTCGTGCAGGTGGGTGAGGACGACCTGGTCGCTCCCGGCGGGCGCGGGCTGGCCGGTGGGCGTGGCGCCCGCGATGGCGTCGATGATGCCGCCCACCTTCACGTGCAGGTCGGGCCCGAGGTCCTGCTCGAGCAGCGCGCTCTGCGTCTGGATCGCCATGCGCCCGCCCGCCTCGCGATAGTCCTCGTATTTGTACGCGATCGAGTTGTCCGCCCGCAGGCCCCGCGGCAGCAGCAGGGCGAGCACGGCGGCCAGGCCCAGGCTGTGGCCGAGCGGACGGAGGCGGGAGGCGGGGGGCGGGGCGGGCCGGAGCGCGCGCCGGCGGCTCTCCGGTCCATGGGCGTTTGGTGTCATCGGGAAAATGGACCGCGGCCGGCCGCGGCAGAGGTGCCGGCGGAAGGTCCGCGGTGGCGGGGACTATCCGTGCCGCCGGCGGGGAAGAAAGTGAACGACAGTAACAGGGCTGTTACTCCTGGGGAGCGGCGCCGGCTGCATTCGGATTCGCCTCCGGGCCCGGATGGTCGCAGATTATGGCGTCGTGAATGGGCAGCTTTCCGTGCACGCGCGGCTCGTGCGGTATCTCGCGGAGGCGGGAGTGGGTTTCCGCCAACTGCGACACGAGCCGACGCCGACGTCGGCCGACGCGGCCCGCGTCCGCGGCGAGCCGATCGGGTGCGGCGCGAAGGCCCTCCTGCTCAAAACCGACGATGACTTCCGGCTCTTTGTGCTGCCCGCCGACCGCCGGCTGGACTCCGCGCGGGTGAAACGGCAGCTCGGCCTCGACCGGCTGCGCTTCGCCTCCCAGGAGGAACTCATGGCGCTGACCGGCCTGATGCCGGGATCCGTGCCGCCGTTCGGCGAACCGATCCTGCCGTTCGAATTGCTCGCCGACGTCGGGATCGGCGCGGTCTACCCCCACGTCGCGTTCAACGCGGGCAGTCTCACCGACTCCATCATCATGGCGGCCACCGACTGGGAACGCCTGGCGCGCCCCGCCGCCCGGCTGGAGATTGCGGCGGCGGAGAGCGGCGAGAATCCGTCATTGTAGGCCGCCGGGGCGGCCGGCATGCTGGCGGTGAAACCGTTTCGCCCATCCCTTTTCCAGATGAAAACGATCCCTGGCCTGAAGAGTCGCTTGGAAAATCGGCCCGCTCCCGCGCGGGCCACGTGGCGCCACGGACGGCTGGGGCTGCTGCTGGCGCTGGCCGTGGCGTCCGCCACGGGTCGCGCCGCCGTCGTGGCCGTCAACGACGGCGACGACCTGCAGGCAAAGATCGACGCCGCGTCGGGCGGCGACGTGGTGCAGCTCGGCACCGGCACCTACGCCGGCTTCAAGCTCAGCGACCGGCATTTCACCGCGGAGAAGCCGCTCGTCATCCGGGCCGCGCCCGGCGCCAAGCCGCTCATCCTGGGCCACAATTACGAGGGCTACCTCGGCAAGGTCACCAACTGCAGCTATCTCGTGTTCGACGGGCTGACGATGGAGAACAGCAACCAACCGTTCTATTGCGTCGGCATCGACCACGTGATCTTCGCCAACCTGGAGATCCACAACACCGGCCAGGAGGTCATCCACGTGCGCGGCGCGTCGAGCTACATCGACGTCCTCCGCTGCCGGCTCTACGACACCGGCCACGCCAAACCCCAGTGGTGCGAGGGGGTGTACATCGGCGTGGGCAATCCGCCGTTCGAGAGCGTCGAGCACGTCTGGATCGAGGGCAACGAGATCTACCGCACGGGCAACGCGGAGGCGATCAACATCAAATCGCGGGCCTACCACGTGACGATCCGCGGCAACAAGGTGCACGACCTCGCGCCCGGCACCGCCACCCAGTACAATTGCGCCGGCATCTCCCTCGAGGCGGCGGACCTGTCCTTCCGGCCCGGCGAGGACACGGACATTTGGATCGAGGACAACGAGATCTACGACGTCCGGTACGGGCGCTGGGCGAATGGCATCCAGAGCTCGACCATGGGTCCGCGGATCGTGCGCAACCACATCCACGACTGCGCGCAGTACGGCATCGAGTACAGCGACTACCTGAACGGGCCCGGGTCCTTTCCCTCCCGCGTGTTTGGCAACGTCATCGAGCGCTGCGCCGCCGGAGCGACGAACACCACCGCCATGACGGTGCTGACCACCGACCCCGGCCCGAATCCGAACCGGCCGCAGACCTGGTACCGGCCCTAACCGGCGCCGCCGGCGTGCTGAGTACTATTGGCCTGGCGGCGGCAGGCCAAGCGTCGCGTCGTCCAGCACCAGGACCCAGTCGCCTTCTGCCGGAGGCGTGAGGGTCTTCGACCCGTCGGTGGCGAACGTCCCCGCGGTGGTCGCCCGGCCCGTGCGGGGATCGTACCACCAGGCGTTCGCCTGTCCCTTTGCCAGCCGCGCGAAATCGACCGTGACCGGGCGCGAACCCGGCAGATAGGCGATCAGCAAACGGCCGTCCGGCGTCGCCGCGGCGGCAAGGTAGTCGTTGCCCCAGAATTCCCCGAGGCCGGCGGTGACGATCTTGTGGTCGTTGTCC
>JBAIXJ010000333.1:0-6264 GCA_037916645.1 Opitutales bacterium
CGTCTCCGCGCGCGTCGTCCGCCGCGTGACCGAGCCGATCAGCCGCCTCAAGGGCGCGGCGCTGCAGGTCGCCGCCGGACGCTACGGGCTCCAGGCCGGGATCGACCGCCCGCTGGAGCTGGCGGCCGTCGGCGGCTCCTTCGACCGCCTGAGCAACTCCCTCGAGGAGCGGCTGCACGAGATCCGGCAGATCAACCAGACGATCGAGGGCCAGCGGCGCGTGCATCTCTTGAACCAGGCGCTCCGGCGCCGCGACCTCCTGACCGGCCTCCCGCCGGCCAGCCTGCGCCTGCTCCTGCTGCCGGCGGCGGCCGGGTGTCGCGACGCCTCGGGATGGATCCGGTGGCAAAACCAGCTCCTGCTCTGGGCCGGCCCCGTCGAGCCGACCCCGCTGGCCGCCGCCCGCACGCGCCACGACCTGGCGCTGGTCCTGCACGCGCTGCTCCACCGCCTCGGCGCCGACTGGACCGCGCTCGCTGCGCGGCTCGAAACGCTGTTCGCGGACCGCGTCGACGGCTACCTGATCGTTGACCTCGAACGCGACGAATGTCTCTGGCTGTCCCGCCGCGCCCCGGCGCCCCGGCTTTCCGGGGCAGGCGCCGCCGTCCCGGCGGGCCGGGTGCAGTCGTTGCCGGCCGACCGGCTGTTCTGGTGGTGTTCGCGCGCCGAACTCGACGCGCGCTGCGCCGGCCTCGAGCTTCCCGCGGACGTGGCCGCCGATCCCGCGGCGTGCCTCGACCGGCTGACGGCGCAGGTCGCCGACCCGGCCGGCGCCGATTCGCACGCGCTGGCGTTCCTCTGGTGCACCGGCCGGCTCGGCCATCCCGTGGCAGCCGTCCGCACGCTGGTGCAGCGGCAGGACCTGGCGCCGACCCACTTTGCCGGCCTCACCGGCGCCGAGCTCGACCTGCTGCTCGCCGCCGCCCGGCTCGAAATCCGGTCCTCCGACGACCGCCTCACGCTCCAAGGCGAGCCCGCCGAGATGCTGTACCTGCTCCTCGACGGCCGCGTGCGCGTCGCGACGCTGGCGGGGCCGGTCGAACTCGCGGGCCCGCTCTGGCTCGGGGAGTTCGGCGTCCTCTACGGCGGCGCGGCCAACGCGACGATCACGGCCCTCACGCCCCTCCGCTGCCTGGTCTGGGACCGCGCGGCGCTCGCGCTGCTCCTGAGCGAGCACCCCGAACTCGAACGCAAGTTCCGCGCCGTGCTGGCCCGCGCCATGGCCGCCAAACTCCCATCCCAACCCGGCCCGCCATGACCCTGCCGGAAAAGATCTTCGCCCTCCGTTCCCTGCCGGCGCTCGACAGCCTGAGCGACGCCGAGCTGGCGGTGATCGCGGATGCCGCGCGGGAGCGCGCCTACGCGCCCGGCGCGACGGTGGTCCCCGCGGGCCAGGCGCCATCGCGCCTGCTGCTGGTCTGTGCCGGCGCCGTGTGCGACGCCGCGGGCCGCGATCAGGGGCGCGTGCCCGGCGCGGCCGCGACGCTGTTCAACCGGCCGCTCGCCGCGGACTGGATCGCCGCGCCCGACCGCGGCGCCCATTGCCTGCAGATCGCGCGGCGCCATCTCTTCACGATCGTCCGGCAATGCCCGGGGCTGGTGGTCGATCTGCTGACCGAGCCGCCGGCCCGTTCCGACCGCCCATGAAATTCCGCACGCAGATCCTGCTGGCCTTCGTGCCGATCTTCGCGCTCCTGGGCCTCTCGGGCGAGGCCGTCCGGGCCTGGCTCGAGACCCGCGAGTTGCGCTGGGGTCTGGAGGAGCAGGCCAGTTCCCTCGCGGTGGCGATAGCCGAATTCCTGCGCGGCCAGGAACCGTCGGCGGCGTCCGCGGGGCGGGACACGCCCGCATGGACGGGCCCGCTGGAGACGGTCATCCGGAGCGGCGAGGCCCGCCGCGTCCTGCTGCTGGGATCCGACGGGCACCGGCTGCTGGGGCGGTTCGGCGCCGCCCTTCCTGGCGACGCCGCGCCCGCCGTGCCGGCCGACGTCCGGCAGCGCCTGGATCGCGAGCCGTGGGTGCCGGGCGTTCCCGTCACGCGCGCGGACGAGACCACGTGGTCGGCCTGGGCCCCGTGGCGGACCGAACGCGGCGACCTCGCGGGTTTTGTCCGGGTCGAAATCGGCGCCGAGGCCTACCCGCGCGCGCTCGCGGCGGAAAAGCGGCGCCTCGCCACCGGCGGCGTGCTCAGCGTGCTGGCCGGCCTGCTCGCGGCCGGTCTCATCGTCGTGCCGGTCGCGCGGGGCCTCGCAGACCTGCGCGCCTCCGCGGAGCGGGCACGGGCCGGACACCCGCTCGCACCGCCCACCTCCCGGTTTCTCCGCGAGATCGTCGATCTGGGTGAAAGCTTCGGCACGATGGGCAACCTGTTGACCGAGGCGATGGACAAGGCGCGGCGCACCCTAATCGAAAACGAACAGCTGCGCACGGCGGGAGACCTCGCCCACACGTTCCGGACCCAGTTCGATCCGCCCGCGCTCGTGGATTTCGCCGCCGTCGAGGTTGCCACCCGCGTGGTTGGCCTCGGCGCCGGCGGTGCCTTCGCCGGCTGCCGCGAGGTCGGCGGCACCGTCTGGGCATTTGTGGGCGAGGTCCCCGCCCCGGATGCCCTGCAGCAGGCGACCCTGGCCTCCGCCGCCAAGGCCTTGGTGGAAGACAATCTCGGCCGGCTTCCGCCGGACGCCGCGTTCGCCGACGCCGCCGCCCTGCTCCCGATCGCCGGTTGGGAGTGCGTGGCCTGGCCGGCTTCCGGGGGCCACCCGCGCCGCTGGGCGGGCCGGGCGGCCCTCTGC
The DNA here is from genome assembly GCA_037916645.1 of Opitutales bacterium. Taxonomy (GTDB): domain Bacteria; phylum Verrucomicrobiota; class Verrucomicrobiia; order Opitutales; family Opitutaceae; genus Fen-1467. Next base: position 2,793 of record JBAIXJ010000333.1, read on the forward strand.
ACCGTGCCGGGGATCGCGGTGCCGGAGGGATCCCCGGCCCTGTGCCTCCACACTTTCGGCCCGTCGCAGCAGCGCGTGATCGACGCCTGCCTCGCGGGCTTCGGCGACCGGCCCGCGGCCGACCTCGCGGATCAGCTGGCGCGATTGCTCGGCGCCGACGCCGACGGCGTATTTGTCCTGCTGCGGGGCAAGGCGCCGCGCAACCGCGCGGCCCCGGGCGCCTGAGGCGCGGCGCCCGTCGCGGAGCGGCGCCTCAATCCCCCGCCGGCAGCGTCAGCGTCCACTGGCGCAGCATCCAGACGGTGCGCTCGAACAGCGACGTCGTGTAGATGAGCTGGGTTTTCGCCTCGTGCGGCAGGTCCGGGGCGGCGGAGATCGCGCGGTCCCGCAGTTTCTCCATCGTGTCGCCGCGGTCGGCGGTCAGGGCCAGCAGCAGCTCGCGCTCCGCCCCGTCGCGGCGGCCGGTCGCCTCCTGCGCGGTCACCGTGACGGCGTGCAGGCCTTCCGCCATGGCGTCGACGAAATGCGCCGCCGCCGCGGTCCGGCGCAGCTGGCCCGCCGCCTGCGCGAAGTCGTGCAGCGTATCGTTGAGGCCGCGCAGCAGCGCCTGCCGGCGCTCGAGCAACAGGAGGCGCCCCGAGGTCTCGCGGTCCGGGCGCCGGTTGGCCACGGCGCGCAGGAAATCCTGAATCTCGCCGGCGACCGCCGCCGTCGCCCGGTGGAGCACGCCGGCCGGCACCGGCGCGGCGCCGGCGGTCTCGGCCCGCACGGTGTCGAGCAGCTGCGGCATCCGCGCCAGCAGGCGGCCCTGCTCCCGCTCGACCAGCAGCAGCGCAGTCTCCGGATCCGCCAGCGCCGGCTCGAGGAGGAACTCCGGGCGGGAGAGATCCTGCTCGGCGGTCGGCGGCGCCAGGCGCGCCAGCCAGCGTGCCGCAACGCGCGCGGTGGCACCGGCGGTCGCGACCGCCGTGAGTTGCATCGCCGCGAAGGCGTAGGCCGGGTGGAGCGCCGCGGCCTGGGGCAGGCTCCGCAGCAGGTGATCGAGCCCCGGCCCGCCGCCCAGCTGCTCCACCGCGAACGCGCCGCCGGTCGCCAGCGAGGCGACGCCGCTCAGCAGACCCTGGTAGATCGCGATCTGTTTGGGCGCGCCCCGCAGCTTGGCCGACAGGAGCACCACGGCCCCGCCCACCCCGAGCCCGGTGCCGAAGATCATGGCGACCACCTGCCCGTCGCTCAGCACCTGGCCCCGCCCCAGCGCGATGGCGATGACCGCGATGGCGGGCGACGACTGGACGAAGAGCCGCAGCACCGCGCCGGCGAGGTAGGCGAGCAGGAGCGAGCTCTGGAGCCGGGCGGCGAATTCGCCGAACCACGCGAAGGTCGGCAGCGGCGCGAACGCCTCCTTCATCAGCCGCAGCCCGAAGAACAGGAGTGCCGTGAAGAACAGCACCGCAAGCAGCGACCGCAGCCGGGGCCCGCCGACCTCGAAGGCCCACAGGATGCCCGCGACGCCCAGCACGTACAGCACCGCGAAATGGATGTCGAAGCTCGCCACCAGGACGAGCAGGGCCGTGCCCAGGTTGGCGCCGGCCACGGCCGGCAACGCCTGGCCGACGGTGAGCAGCCCGCCGCCGACGAGGCTCGCGAGGATGAACGCGACGGCGGTCACGCTCTGGGTCATCGCGCCGAAGCCGCAGCCCCAGAGGCCCGCCCGCCAGGCGCTGCGCGACCAGCGCGCCAGCAGCACCCGCACCCGGCGGCTGGCCAGACTCTGCACGCTGTTCTTCAATCCGCCCAGGCCATGGAAGAACAGACCGAGACCGGCTAGAAACAGCGCGATCAGTCCGACCATGCCGCTCATTCGGCCGCATTCCCACCAACCAGACGAGAACAATCTCGCCCGCCGCCGCCCGGCCGGGTCCGCGGAACGCGGCAGAGGTTTGGGTTGAGGTTGGGGTCCGCATCGACCTAAACGTAAACCTCAGCCCCAACCCAACCCGTGGACACGCCAACGGACTCGCGCAGGTGGCCGGACCGTGTGAAGACGGCCCTCGCCGTCGTGGCGATCGCCGGTGCGGGGCTCGCAGCGTACGCCAACACGTTCGCCGTGCCGTTCGTGTTCGATGACCCGCCGTCGATCCTGGAGAATCCGGGCATCCGGCACCTGTGGCCGATCTGGGACGCCTTCCGCCCGCAGGCACCGGCCTCCACGGTCGACGGCCGGCCGCTCGCCAATTTCACCTTGGCGGTCAACTACGCCATCAGCGGCACGGACGTCTGGAGCTACCACGCCCTCAACCTGCTCATCCACATCGGCGCCGGGCTGACGCTGTTCGGGGTGGCGCGGCGGACCCTCGCCCTGCGGCAGGCCAAGAGCCAAGCGCAAAGGGGCAAGGGCGTGACGGATCGCGGCATGACGGAGGTGGGGCGCGTTATCCCTAACGCGCCCCACCGATTCACGGAAACCAACGCCACGTTCCTCGCCTTCGCCATCGCCCTGCTCTGGACGTTGCATCCGCTGCAGACCGAGGCGGTGACGTACGTCGTCCAGCGCGTCGAGTCGCTGATGGGGCTGTTTCTGCTGCTGACGTTGTACTGTTTCATCCGCGGGGTTGAGCAGACCACACGACCACTGACCACGGACCACAGGACCTCTCCGAAAGGTGGTTTGGTGGTCAGTGGTCAGTGGTCTCGTGGTCTCTTCTGGCATTCGCTCTCGGTTCTTTGCTGTCTGATGGGCATGGCCACCAAGGAGGTCATGGTCACGGCGCCCGTGCTGGTGTTCCTCTATGACCGCACCTTCCTGGCGGACACCTTCCACGAGGCCTGGCGGCGGCGGTGGAGGCTGTACCTCGCACTCGCCTCCACTTGGCTGCTTCTCCTCGCGCTTGTCGCAGGCGCAGGGTGGGACCGCGGCGGGGCCGCCGGTTTCGGTGTGGGCGTGAAGCCCTGGCATTACTGGCTGACGCAGCCGGAGGCGATTCTTCGCTACCTCTGGCTCTCCGTCTGGCCGCATCCGCAGGTCTTCGACTACGGCACGTTCTTCTACCGCTCCTTCGCCCCGGTCTGGTGGCAGGCCCTCCTCCTCTGCCCCATTCTCCTATTCGCAATGGCGGCCATTTACTGGAAACCGGTCGCCGGTTTCCTCGCCGCCTGGTTCTTCGGCATCCTCGCCGTCACCAGCGTCGTCCCCGGCACCATCCAGATGATCGTCGAGCATCGGATGTACCTGCCGCTGGCATCCGTCATCACCGCTCTCGTTCTCTCCGCCCACGCCCTCCTGCGCCGCCTTCCCCTCCCCCATTCTCTCATTCTCCCATTCTCCTATTCTCTCATTCTCATTCCCGCCCTCGCCCTCGGCGTTCTCACGTTCAGGCGCAACGCCGATTACCGCACCGAGCTGACCCTCTGGCAGGACACCGTGGCCAAGCGGCCGGACAGTCCGCGGGCCCACAACGCCCTCGCCTTCGCG
>JBAIXJ010000334.1:0-18589 GCA_037916645.1 Opitutales bacterium
AGGCGTCTTGACGTCATGACGTTTTGGCGGCACTTATGCCTCCATGAAGAGAGCCACCATCTATCTCCAGGAGGACCTCCATCGGGCGCTCCGGCTGAAGGCGGTCGAGGCCGACAAGAGTGTCTCGGACCTCGTCAATGATGCCGTCCGCCTCGCCGTCCAGGAGGATGTTGAGGACCTCACAGATCTGGAGGCGCGGAAGCGCGAGAAACCGGTCTCCTATCACGCGTTCTTGAAGGGACTAAAGGCCCGTGGCCAGATATGAGCTGCAGGTTCGTCCTTCTGCCTGGAAGGATGTCGCCGCGTTTCCGAAGAAGGACCTGAAGAAGGTCCTCGCCCGGATGGAGACCCTGTGCGCCGACCCGCGGCCCCCGGGGAGCATCAAGCTTTCGGGTCTCGAATACTACCGCATCCGCCAGGGTGATTATCGGATCGTCTACGAGATCGACGACCAGCATTCGGCCGTCGTGGTCGCCAAGATCGGCCACCGCGGAGAGGTGTACCGGAAGCGCTGAGCCGTAGACATGAGGTAGGAAGGTCGCCTGCGACCGATGCCGGAAATCGCCCGCAAGCGGGCCTCCTACAGGTTACTCCTAAGTGACTCACGGCCCACCGACCGCCTTCAGCTTCGCGCTGAGGTCGGATGGGAGGAGGTCGAGGGTCAGTGCCTCGAGGCGCGGATCGACGATCGGGTCGTTGAACGCGCGGCTCAGGACGAGCAGGTTGTAGAGCAGGCCGGTGGAGAGGAAGCGCGCCCTTGCGGCATCCAGTTCCTGCAGGCAGCGGTGGAGCTGCGCGCGGGCAGCGTCGAGCTGGTTCGCGCGGGCCAGCACGAGCGCTAGGCTCACGCGGCGGTCCCACGGCAGGTAGCGGTCGCCGCCGGCTGCGAGCCGTGCCTGCAGCAAGTCGACGAGCTGCCTGGTGCCGGCGGCATCGCCCTGAGCCGAGGCCACCTGCGCCCGCGCCGTCAACGCGCCGACGTCGCCCGGGAAGCGCCGCAGCTCCAGCGCCACCGCCGCGGCGTGATCGACCTCGCCCGTCTCCACGAAAAACTCGGCCAGCCGGCCCATCGCCACCGGCGGGCTCTGGTCGTCGACGACCTCAAGCACGAGCACCGACTGGCCCTCGTAACCGCCAACGGGCAGCAGGTCGAACGGCCGGGCGCGCAGCCATGCCGGCAGGTTCAGGCGCCGCAGCTCGGGAATGAAGACGCTTTTGCGTTCGGCCTGAGACTTGACCAGGTACAGCCGCGCGTATTCTTCGAAGAACGGATCCCACGAGGGCAGGACGAGGTAGCGGATCCGGCGCGCCTGCACAAGAAGCTGCGCCTCGGGCAGCGAGGTCACACTCGCGAGGGTGATCGTTGCCCGCAGGCCGGCGGAGTTGTCGGGGTCGAACGTGCCGATGCCGGCGAGCCCGCCGTAGTAGGACAGCGTCACGGTCTCCTGCGGCGGCGCGAAGACGACTGCTTTCTTCTCCGGGGCATGCTTGGCCAGCCAGTGCGCCAGATCGCGTTCGATCAGTTCCTGCGCCTCCGACGGCGTGAGCTTGTCGGCTGGCCCGGTGATGCGCCGCGGCCGAAGCTGCATCACGCCGGGAACCACGAGCAACGCGGCCAGCCCGGTCCAGAGCCAGGGCGCCGCCCGCGGATGCGCGGCGCGGTGCGCGGGCAGGCTGGCGACGGCCAGCGCGATCAGGGCGGCGTCGGCCGGGTGCCACCAACTGAGCTGCCAGCAGGCGAGGCCGATCGCGACTGCCACCGGGCCCAGCGCCAGACCGAGGGTCGCCCGGGTCGTCGGATCCGTCGCGCGCCGCCGGATCAGCCAGAGCGCCGGCCCGACCAGCAGCACCGGCAGGAGCGTGGTCCCCACCGTGGCGGTGAGACCGTCGCGCACGACCCATGCCCAAAGGTTCGGCGCTACGGTGCCGAGCGGAAGGTTTGTCAGGCGGAACGCGGCCATATCGGCGGAGATGAATCCGCGGCTGCCGGCCAGGTGCATGGCAACGGGCACCGCGGCGACGGCGCCCAGCGCCAGCGGCACGACAATCAATCCTCCGGCCGGCCGACGCGTTTTGGCGCTCCAATTGATCCAAGCCTCGGTCCGCGTCAGCAATTCGCCCGCGCCGATCCAAGCGAGGCCGTAGAGCGGGTGTACCGTCTGCAGTTCCCAGCCGCCCAGATGCCCCGGGAAAAACTCGGCGAGATACGCCACGAGGATCGTCGCCCCGCCGCCGAGGCCCCAGATCCGCCACGGCACCGGCGGCGGCATTCCCTCGGGGACACGGATCGCGCGGCCATTGGCCAGCCAGGCGGCGAGCAGGGCGCCGACGCCCACGCCGACGAGGACCGGCACCTGCACGGCCGTGCTCACCCACAAACCCAGGCCGCCAACGATTCCGGCCAGCGCAAACCGGCGCGGATTCCACCGGCCGGAGTGGAGCGTCTTCGTTCCGTCGAGCAGCAGCAGGATTTCGGCGAGCGCGCAGGCGATGGCCAGCCCGCGCTCGTCCGGCACGCCGGGCAGGAATCCCGCGGCGAACGGAAAGATCCCGACGATCGCGACGGCAAACAGCGCCGCCGCACCACCGCCGAACACGCGGGCGATAAACACCGTGCCGCCGACGAGCAGCAGGAGCTGCAGCAGCGGATCCACCCACAGGGCCGACCACTCGACGGCCAGGCCGAGAGGCCGGCCGGCGGTCTGGTGATCGAGCCACGCGACGGCGCCCAGCCACCAGCGGTAGGGCGACGACGCCGTCACCTCGCGGCCGACCGGAGCGTTCTCGTAGTCAACGCGGCGCACGCGCCATTCGTGCCGCGCGAACATCTGCTGCGTCTGCGCGATCCAGCCGAAGCTCCGCTCGCTGCGCTCCGGGACGATCAGCTCCCGCTGTCCGTTCGGATAGCCGGTCGGCGAGGCGGCGTCGACCGTGCCGGCGGCGGCCCGCCCGGCCAGGTTCGAGACGTATTTGACCCGGCCGATCCGCGCGTGATCGACCCAGAGGAGGAAGCCGAGCGCGGCGACGGGGACGATGACCCAGGCGCGGGCGGGGAGGCGGAGGGGGAGGCTCATGGACGCCGGCACGGTGCCGTCGGGGGCGGGCTCGAACTCAATCGCCGGCGCGGGGGCGGCGCAAGCATAGTTGGGGCGGGCGGTATTCCGCGTAGGGGCGCTCTGCTGGCCAGCAGAGCTGCGCCCTTTTGGGTCTTGTCGATCTGTAGGCCGCGAGCTTGCTCGCGCCGGAATCCACGAATTCAAAATGGCGTCAGCGAGCTGACCGCCTACAACGACCGGATGGTGCGGTTGCATCGATTCCGCCCCACCCAAGCTTACCTTGACTAGCTTTTCGCGGCGCACTCTATGGAGCCCGCGATGTCTGCCGCCGCGAACCTCATCGGCCTGACGGCTGCGCGCGCGGCCGGACGCTCGCGGAGAGGGACGTGGCTCGCGACGGTGCTGGTGTTCGGCGCCGCCACCGGCTGGCCGGCGCCGCCGGCAGGCGGGATCACGGAAACACCGCTTGCCCCGCGCCCGGCGCGGCAGGGCCCGACGATGTTCGTGGAGCTGCCGCCGAACCAGACCGGCGTGGTGACCACGAACAACTACGCGGATCCGAAGATGTGGTGGGAGCTCAACCACGAGTTCGAAAACGGCGCGATCGGCACCGGCGTCGCGATCGGCGACTACGACGGCGACGGCCGCCCCGACATCTTCGTGGTCAGCAAGACCGAAACCTGCCGGCTCTTCCGCAACCTGGGCGGCTACCGGTTCGAGGACGTCACCGACCGGGCCGGGGTGGGCGACCTCGGCGCGGCCGCCGGGATCTGGAAGCAGGGCGTGACGTTTGTCGACGTGAACAACGACGGTCGGCTCGATCTCTACGTCTGCCGATTCAACGCCCCGAACCTGCTCTACATCAACCAGGGCGACGGGACGTTCAAGGAGATGGCCCACGCCTACGGGCTCGACGTCACCGACGCCTGCGGCATGGCGGCCTTCTGCGATTACGACCGCGACGGCTGGCTCGACGTCTACATTTCCTGCAACCTGCTCAGCCAGAGCCGGCATCCGTACGGCCAGCGCGGCTACCTGTTTCACAACAACGGCAACGGCACCTTCACCAACGTGACGCAGCGCGCGGGCATCCGCGGGGAGGCCCAGACGCACTCCGCAACCTGGTGGGACTACGACAACGACGGCTGGCCCGATCTCTACGTGGCGAACGACTTCGGCGGGCCGGATCAGCTCTACCACAACAACCGGGACGGCACCTTCACCAACGTCATCGACCAGGTCGTCCCGCACATGCCGTTCTCCGCGATGGGTTCCGACTTGGGCGACGTGAACAACGACGGGCGGGTTGACTTCCTCGTCGCCGACATGGCGTCGACGACGCACGAGAAGGACCAGCGCGAGATGGCGGCGTCGCGCAGCCTGGCGACGGATCCGCCCGACGGCTCCACCGCCGCGCCGCAGATCTTCCATAGCTGCCTCTACCTCAACACCGGCACCGGCCGCGTCCTCGAGGCGGCGTTCCTCGCCGGGATCGCCGCGACGGACTGGACCTGGTCGCCGCGCTTCGAGGATCTCGACAATGACGGCCGCCTCGACCTCTTCGTGACCAACGGCATGTACCGCGAAGCGAACAACGCCGATCTCCTCGCGCGGCAGATGGTCGCGGAGTCGCCGCGTGAGCGGATCGCCGTCATGCGCGACAGCCCGGTGCTGATCGAACGCCACCTCGCCTTCCGCAACCTCGGCGACCTGCGGTTCGAGGACGTCGGCCGGGCCTGGGGCCTCGACAAGCGCGGCGTGAGCTTCGGCTCGGCCTTCGGCGACCTGAGCGGCGACGGCAACCTCGACATCGTCTATGACAACTACCAGGCCGGCGCCACGCTGCTGCGCAACGACTGCGCCACCGGCCACCGGGTGATCATCGCCCTGCGGGGCCGAGCGGGCACACCCGAGGCCCTGAGCGCGCCGAAGGGCACCGTCTCGAACCGCTTCGGCGTGGGGGCGGTGGTCCGCGTCGAGAGCGCGCTCGGCGTGCAGGTGCGCCCGCTGGTGCTCGCCCGCGGTTACGCCTCCAGCAGCGAGCCGATCGTGCACGTCGGCCTCGGCGACGACAACGTGATCCGGCGACTGACCGTCGACTGGCCGAGCGGCCGGACGCAGACCTTCACCGATCTCCCGGTCGACCGGCGGTTCACCATCACGGAGCCGGCCGGGCCCGCGCCGATCCTTCTGAAAACGGAGCCGGCTGCTCCGCCGGGCCAGTTTGCGGAGGTCGGCGCGGCGATGGGACTGGCACTGGACTCGCGCGAGGAACCGGTCGATGAGATTGCGCTCCAGCGGCTGCTGCCGGAGCGGCTGAACCGGCGCGGTCCCGCGCTCGCGGTGGGCGACTTGGCTGGCGACGGGAGAGACGACGTCGTCGTGGGCGGCACAACTCAAAGCGCCGCCAAGATCCTGGCCCCCGCACCGGACGGCACCTTCCGTGCCCTCGGCACCGCGGCGGTCCTGCCGGTGGGGACGGTGGATGACGGGCCCATGCTGGTGTTCGATGCCGACGGCGACGGGCGCGAGGATCTGTTGGTGACGAAAGGCGGCAACAGCCTGCCGGCGGGCTCGCCCGACTATCAGCCGAGGCTCCTGCTCAACGACGGCCGCGGTGGCTTCCGGCCGGCGCCGGCGGACGCGCTGCCGCCCCTGCCCATCAGCGTCGGGGCGGCGGCCGCCGCCGACTTCACGCACGAGGGCCGGCTCGGCGTTTTTCTCGGCGGGCGGGTGCTGCCGGGGCAATATCCCCTGGCGCCGGCAAGCGCGCTGCTGGTGAACCGCGGGGGGCGGTTCGTGGACGTGACCGACGGACTGGCGCCGGGATTGCGCCACGTCGGCATGGTGACCGGCGCGCTGTGGAGCGACGTGGACGGCGACGGCTGGCCGGACCTGCTGGTCACCGTCGAGTGGGGTGAGGTGAAGGTCTTCCACAACCGGCAGGGGCGGGGCTTCGACGACTGGACGGAGCGGGCCGGGTTCGCGGCCGCGGGCACGGGCTGGTGGACCTCGATCGCGTCCGCGGACTTCAATGGCGACGGCTGGCCGGATTACGTCGTCGGCAACCTCGGTCTGAACACCCAGTACCGCGCCGACCCCGCGCATCCGGCGCTGCTGTTCTACGGGGATTTCAACGGCGACGGCGGCGAGCCGCAGATCGTCGAGGCGTACTACGAGGGCGACCGCCTTTACCCGTGGCGCAACCGGCGCGACCTGGGCGCGGCGATCCCCGCGGTGCTGCGGCGGTATCCGCGCAACAACGCCTATGCCCGCGCCACCCTGGACGAGATCCTCGGCGCGGACCGGCTGGCGGCGGCGCAGCGGTTCGCGGCCACGGAGTTGCGGAGCGGCGTTTTTCTCAGCCAGCCTGACGGCACCTGGCGCTTCGAGCCATTGCCGCGCGTGGCGCAGCTCGCGCCGTTCGACGGCGTGGCGGCGGGCGATTTCGACGGCGACGGTCACGCCGACATCTACGCGGTGCAGAATTCCTACGCGCCGATCCCGTCGGTGGGCCGGTTCGACGGCGGGCTCAGCCAGTTGCTGCGGGGCGACGGCCGCGGGCACTTCACGCCGGTGCCGCCGGCCAAGAGCGGGCTGGTCGTACCCGGCGACGCGAAGGCGCTGGCGGTAGTGGCCCTCGACCAGGACGGCTGGCCGGAGTTTCTGGTCTCACGGAACAACGGCACGATGCTGGCCTTCCGGAACCGCGGCGTGGCGGGCCGGCATTCGCTGCGCATCGCGCTGCGCGGACCGGCCGGCAATCCGACGGCGGTTGGCGCGCGCGTCACCGTGGAACTGGCCGACGGCACGACGCAGACGAGCGAAGTCTGCGCCGGCTCGGGCTACTACAGCCAGTCGACGGCCGCCTGCTTCTTCGGCTATCCCGACGCCAATCCCCCCAAGGCCGTCCGCATCCGCTGGCCGACCGGGGCGACCTCGGAGCACGCGGTCCCGTCCGGCGCCTCGAGCCTGGTTCTCGAAATGCCCGGCCGCTGAAGGTGGCGCGCAGGCCATCACGGGCTCAACCGGCACAAGGAGCAGCTGGTCTCCGGCCGGCTATGGAATCTATCATCCGTCAGATGACGGGTACGTAGCGGCGGGATGTCATTTAATTGATGACATCCCGGCGCCGGGGTCGAGGTTTTCGCCGGCCACCGGCGCGCGGCGCGCCGGGTTCCCGGCGGGGATTGGCGTCCTTCCCGGCCGGTGACGAAATTTGTCATCTGATAAATGACCAACCGTCTTTTGCGGGATGTCATTTAATAGATGACATCCCGCCGCCGGCGCGGAGGCGGGCTTCGGTCCCAGGCGGCGCCGGCCACGCAAGGAAGAGCTCGGGCATGCGCCGTCGGCGCCTCCAGCATGAGGCTCGAAATGCCGGCTTGCGGATGGCCGCGCCTGCGTGCAACCGGAAGGGAGAGGCGACCGCCTCACACCCGGCCCAGATGGGTGTCCTTGAAGGCGCTGGGGTATTTGAGCCCGTAGCCGAGCAGCCGGTCGAAGCCAATGTGGGCGAGCCAGATCAGGCAGAGCGAAATGACGCCCGGCGCGTGCGCCAGGAACCCGGCCGCCCAAAGCGCCGCCACGACGACATAGGTATGGGCCGCGTTGTAGGCAGCGGCCCCGACCTTGGGGCCGAAGAGATAGCCGAGCATCGACAGGTCAGGCGCGAGGAACAGGACTGCGAACTTCCACCAAGCATCGCCCCAGGCGCCGTAGCCAAAGCACGCCATGCCGAGGACCAGCAAACCTTCCAGATGGAGCAGGACCTTGGGCGCGAGCAACCTCATGGCGGGGCATCCCGCTCAGCGCTGCAGGCCGAGCAGGAAGTCGCCGTCGGTGGTCTCGCCCTCGACGATCAGCGTGACCAAGGCCTTCTTCATCGCCGCGACTTGGTCGGCCGGGGCGCCCGCCAGCAGGGCGAGGGGCTCCGGATTCACCGGATCCTCCAGCGCGGGGGCGCGGACGAACACGCCGACCGGCAGCGCGGCGGGCGAGGCGAGGTAGCGGCCCTGCGCCAGGTCAAAATAGACGCTGCCGGCCCGTGCCACCAGGCGGCTGGCGAGCGCATCAGCGTCGGTGTTCTTGGCGGCCCTGGCAAACTCCCGGCAGCCGAGGGCCAGCGCGGCGTAGTCGGTGGGCGCCCCGGGCGCGTCGGAGCCCTGCAGGCGGCGGAGATCGCCGTCGGCGGAAACGACGTAGCGCTTTTGCGCGGCGGCAAACGCGCGGCCGGCGGCGGCGAGGTATTCGGGGGCGTTGAGCTGCGCCGCGGCACGGGAGAGCGCGGCGAGCATCAGGCCGTTGGCGCTCGCGGACGCGTTCTCGTCGCGCGGCGGCGCCGGACGTTTGTCGCGCGCGGCCTTCAGCCGGCCGAGGTCGGCGGCGAGTGCGGCTTCCGCGCCGGCGTCCACCGCCGGTCCGGCCCGGAACAGGATGTTCTTGCCGCGATACTGGGCTGACGGGTCCTCGTCCGCCGGGACGTTGCCGTCGGCGGCGATGCCAAACGCGGTCTTGAAGGCGGCGGCATCGGCGCCGAGCGCCTGGTCGATCTCCGCCTGCGTCCACAGGTAATAGTTGGCGAACTCAGCCGGCGTCGCGTCTTCGGCGGCCGCGAAACCGCCGTCGGGCAGGGCGAGGCGGGCGAGCGCGTAGTCGAGGGCGCCGCGCGCCGCCCGGGCGAATGCGGCGTCGCCGGTGCTCTGCGCGGCGTCGAGGCAGGCCAGGGCCAGGCGCGCCTGGTCGGCCAGCGTCTTCTGCATGTACGGGATCCGCCAGGCGGAGTCCGTGGCGCGGCTGAAGAATCCGCCGTCGAGCGGATCATGCACGGCGCTGGCGAGGATCGCGCGCAGCGACGTCAGCGCCAGCTCGCGGTCCTCCTTCGAGCCGTGGAGCAGGAAGCGCAGCAGTTCCGGCTCGGGCGACTTCGGCCCGGTGCCGAAGCCGGCGTGCGGAGCGTCGAAGGTCGCGCGCCACGCCGCCGCGGCTTGCGCGAGCTTTTCCGTCAGGGCGGCGGGGGTGAGATTCGGGAGCGCGTCCGGACTCTGCCAGGCCATCATCGAGACCGCCTCGGCGGCGTGCCCGCGGCAGGAACGCGGATCGTTGGCCCAAGCGTCGGCGGCCTGGCGGGCCACCATCGGGAAGCCCGAGCGGCCCCATTCCTCCGAGGGCGGCAGGTAGCCCGCGCCCTCGTAGGGCTGCAGTTCGGGCGTGAGCCAAAGGTGCACGGGCCAGCCGCCGGTTTGTTTGACGACCTGCAGGTAAAGCTTGCCGCACGCGGCGACGTCAGGGTGTTCCTCGCGGTCCACCAGCACGCAGATGAAGTGCTCGTTGAGAAACGGGGCGCTGCCGGGATTGGCGAACGACTGCTGGCAGGTGGCGCGGCTGAGCTCGCTGAGCCACGAACCGATGAAGACGTAGACGGGCTTGTTTTCGGCTTTTGCCCGGCGCAGGACGTCCGGACTCCAGACCTGCCAGTCGATCGCGCTGCCCGCCTGGGAGCGGACGAACGCGGAGGCGGACTTGGCCAGGTCGGGGGACGCCGCGCGGGCGCCGGGACCGGCGGTGGCGGCGAGCAAGGCGAGGCAGGAAAGCAGGGTCTTCATGGGGAGAACCTCGACTCCCGCGTAGGTCCGGCAGGAGGGGAATCGGTCTCCCGATTGGATGCGCGGTGCCGGAGAGCGGCAACCCCATTCTGGGGGAACTCACAACCCTCAACGCCGAACGCCCAACGCCCAAGGAGGGAGGCGCCTCCGAAGGTGGAGCGGCGGGCCCAGCGGTCCCGCCCTGCCGCTGCGAACGGTGGGCCAATGGTAGGGCGCGACCGCTGGGCGCACCGGCTTCTCCTTTCCAGTTGACCGCGCCCTTACAGGTTCAGCGTCGCCTGGACGTAGACGTAGCTGGCGTCCTTCGAGCCGACCGCTTGAAACGACTGCTTGATGTAGTCGCCCCGGAAGAAATGGCCGTAGCCCGCCTCGAGCAGCAACCCGCGGACGGCGGCCCAGCCGGCGACCAGGTCGAGTTCCTCTCCCAGGTCGCGGCTGTAGCCGGGGTTGAGACCGTAGCCACGGCCGCTGCCGGCGGCCGCACCCGGCGTGATCCGCGGCACGCCCGCGGCGTTGTACCAATAATCGTGGGGCGTCTGGAGATATTGCCTGTGCGCATCGATCGCCACGCTGGTGGTGGCGCTGGGCTTTATCGACCACGACAAGCGGAAGTCCTCGAGGTTCTGCAGGCTGGAAAGGTCCATGGCGCCGTACAGGCCGTGGTTCGAAGGCAACAGATTTTGGAACGTGCCGCTGTGCCCGCCCGAGGTGGCGTAGTTGCCGGAGGCTGCGCTCACGATCAGGGCCAGGCGGGGTTTCAGGGGGCCGTCCTTCCAAGTGTGGCCGCCCTGCAGGACGAACGCCCACGCGTCGAGCTCTTGCCGCGGTGCGGCCAGGGCCGTCACAAGCGGTGTGGCGGGATAGACGGCCGCGTGGTCGCCGAACTGGTACATCGCCTCGACCCCGTAGTCCCACGGGCCGAGGGCGCCGGGCTTGGACTTGGTGCGGAGGCCGAGCGTGTACACGTCCTGCGGAGCGGTATGGTTGAAGGGGGCGGCCACCAGCGACCAGTTGTCGGTCACGACGCTCCGGGCGACGTTGCGGGCGAAAACATAGGCCTCCACCACGGCGGTCTTGGAGGCGCCCGGGAAGTCAAAGTAGGCGCCGGACAGCGTGTCGTGCGGGTTGGACTCGTTGAAGTGACCCTGGCGGCTGTAGACCACGCGGGCGGCGAAGAGATCGACGCCGACGGACGAGTTCTGGTACCGCACCTTCACGGCGTCGAACGTCCGCGGGATGTTCAGCCAGAAGGCGCTGCCGACGAGGCGCTGGTCGCCGTACACCAGCTCCTGGCGGCCGATCTTCGCCGTGATCGGCGAGGTCTTCGGGTTGCCGATCGTGACGTATGCGAGCTGCAGCTGGAGGGGGCCGTCGTTTTCGCTCAGCCCCTTGCCCGGCGCCGTCGCGTTGTAGCGGTTGTCGCTGAAGGAGTAGCTCGAGCGGGCCTCGACGACGAAGGAGAAGTCCGCGCCGGTGTAGCCGACGCGCGGCATGAGGCGGGAGATCCAGTAGTCGTTCGTGTTCGTCGTCGGCGGCGCCGAGGCGAAATCGTAGTTTGAGCCGGCGTGGGTCGTGCCGGCCGCCGACTTGTTGTCCGAACGCAGGCGCTCGTTGAGGCCGAAGTCCCACGCCTTGAGGGCGGGATCCCTGGCCCGGAGAAGATCGTCGATCTCGCCGGGCACGGGCACCGGCGGCGACGGGGGAACGTATTGGGCGCGGGCCACGAGGGCCGTGAGGAGCAGGATCAGGACGGTGGTGGTGGTTCGCATGATGAGGAAAACGGTGGATCGGCGAGGCTGCACGAATCCTGCCAAGGCGGTCCGCCGCCGCAGCGGGGCCGGAGCAGACTATTCATCGAAACGATGCCCAGATTTCATGGGCGGGACCGGACGGGTGGTGGGGCGGAAGGTTCGGCCTTCGATTGTGCCGTCGTCGCCTGTAGGCCGCCAGCTCGCTGGCGCCGAATTCGAGCGAGCAAGCTCGCTGCCTACAGATGAAGGATTATCCGGGCGAGCAGCGAGGGCCATGATAAGGAGCGCCCGCGACCCGGCCTAGCGCTGCACCACGTTCGCGGCGGGGGCGTTGGGATCGAAGAAGAGCATCGGACCGTTGCACTGGGTGACCGCGATGGCGGCGGCGTCCTTCCGGCCTGGAAGCGTCACGACGGCGGCCGCACGGGCGTCGCCCGCGACGATGAGCCCGCTCTCCGCGGGCGTGACCGGGGTGAAGTTGCCGCGGCCGTCGCCCTTCAGCAGCAGGCCCAGGCCGCCGTCAAACCGACCGGTCGAAGGCTCGGGGCTGTAGTTGTTGCCGGCGCAGAAGAGGTCGGGTTTCCCGTCGCCATCGAGGTCGCGGTACACGAAGGCGTTGATCGGTGCGATCTGCGCCGCGCGCGGCAGCGCGTGGAACACGAACGTGCCGTCGGCCTGCTGGAGGAAGATGCCGCTGGACAGCTCGGTGGCCTCGAGGCGCATCGCCCTGCCCAGGCTCTCGGCGGGGAAGATCTCCTGCACGGTGGCGTGCGAGTAGGCGGCGAACGTCGGGAACTTCCTCCGCAGCCACGGGAAGGTGTAGGCGAGCTTGCTGCGGCCGCGCACCGGGTAGAGCTTGCCGTCGGTGTCGTACTGCGCCTCGACGATGGCCGCCTTGCCCGAGCCGTCGAGATCGCCGGCCAGGAGCACGGTCGGCTGGGCCGCGGTGGCATGGTACTTGGTGTTCAGGCCGACGTTGCCGACGATGAGGTCGGGCCGGCCGTCGCCGTTGACGTCGGCCACGGTGAGCGCGCTCCACCAGCCGGTGACGCCGGCCAGGCCGGCGCGGGCGGTGATGTCCTCGAAGCCATGGGCCGTGTTGCGGAAGATCTTCACCGGGCCCCAGTCGAGCGTCAGCACGAGGTCGGGCCGGCCGTCGCCGTCGACGTCGGCCCACGCCGCGGCGGTCACCATGCCGACATGGCGGAGGCCGGGCGCGAGCTGGTCGGTCACGTCGACGAAGCGTCCGCCCTCGTTGTGGTAAAGGAAGCTGCGCGGGGTGGCCGGCCACTGCCCGGGCACCAGGCGGCCCCCGACGAAGAGGTCGACCTTGCCGTCGCCGTCGTAGTCGGCGGCGGCGCAGGCGGCCGTGCTCTCGCCGTCGCGCGGCAGTGTGCCGGCGGGCGCGAGGTGGAAGTTGCCGTGGCCATCGTTCAGGTACAGACGGTCGTCGAGCAGGGGATCGCCCTCGTCCTGCTGCACGCCGCCCGCAACGACGAGAAGGTCCGGATGGCCGTCGCCGTTGGCATCGAAGAAGAGCGCGCCCACGTCGTCGGCGTCCTTGGCCTCGGCCCACGGCTGGCTGGGGGCGGGCGCGAACGATCCGTCGGGCTGCTGCAGGAACAGTTCGCCCGCCTGCCCGGCGGCGCCGGAGACGAAGAGGTCGTCGCGACCGTCGCCGTTGACATCGGCCACGGCGACCGCCGGCGCGAGACCGTTGAAGCGGCGCGGCAGCAGGCGCTGGCGGAAGAATTCGTCGAACGGCCGCGCGGCGCTGTCGTAAGTGAGGCCCCGGGCGCGGGCGTCCTCACGGTAGAGGGCGTCGGCCGGCGGCGGGAGGTGGAGGACCGCGGCCGGGCGGTGCGGGCGGACGCCGTTGGGATACGGCGGCTCGGCAATCGTGTAGCGCGTGTCCGCCGCCAGGTTCTCGAGCACCTGCGTGTCGCCGAGCGGCCAGCGGATGGTCAGCTTCCTGACGACGGTGTCCGCGCCGAGGCCGAAGTGCGCGACCGGGAGTTCGCTGGTGACGATGCCGCGCTCGGTGTAGAGCTGGCGGACCTGGATGCCGGACGCAGTCTCGATTTTAAGTTCCGCGCCGATGCCGTCGCGGTTCGGCGGCTGCCCGGCCAGCTTGAATTCAACGCTGTGGCCCGTGGGCGTCTCGTTGCGGATGACCGTCGGCGGACCGTTTTCGTTGACAAACACGATATCGAGCGCGCCGTCGTTGTTGAGGTCGGCGAGCGCGCAGCCGAAGGAGACGCCCTGGTGGTCCAGGCCCCAGGCAGCGGAGACGTCGTCGAACTTCAGGCCGCCGAGGTTGTGGTAGGCGCGCGTGCGCTCCAGACGGGGCGGGGAGTTCTTCCAGACCTCGGCCCGGGCGGCGAGGGTCGGGGCGACGTTCTGCTTGTCGACGATGTCCGGGTCCATGAAGTTGCGGATCATCCCGGTGGTGAAGAAGAGGTCCTCCCGGCCGTCATTGTCGAGGTCGCCCATGCGGGCGGACCACGTCCAGCCGGTGGCGGCGACGCCGATCAAGTGGGCGATTTCCTGGTAATGGTCGGTGCCGGTGCCGAGGTAGACGGCGTTCCAAGTGTACTGGGGAATCAGCTCGGTCACGCGCTCCATCTCCCAGAGGCCGCGGCCGACCTCCTCCATGCCGTCCATGAACGCCTGCCGGCTGTGGTCGCGCATGTCGGACACCATGAAGTCGATCTGGCCGTCGTTGTTGAGGTCGCCGACATCGGCGCCCATCGAGAAATAGGTGACGTGCGGCAGGCGCTGGTCGACCACGTCGGCGAACGTGCCGTCGCCCTTGTTGAAGTAGAACCGGTCGGGCGTCTCGAAGTCGTTCGCGACGTAGAGATCGGGCCAGCCGTCGCCATTGGCGTCGAACCAGATGGCGGTGTGGCCCTGGGTCAGGCCCCAGATGCCGGCCTTCTTCGTGACGTCGGTGAAATGGCCGTTGCCATCGTTGTGGAAGAGATAGTCGCGCTGGCCGAGCGGGCTTTTGGAGAAGTCGAGGATGTTGCAGAGGATGAAGCAGTCCAGGGTGCCGTCGCCGTCGTAGTCGGCGAAGGTGGCCATGACCGAGGCGTCGTTCACGTCGAGGCCGTACTCGTGGGCGCGCTCGGTGAACGTGCCGTCGCCGTTGTTCACGAAGAGCAGGTTGGGCGCGCCATTGCGGCAGATGTAGAGGTCCGGATTTCCGTCCTGGTTGATGTCGACGACGGTGACGCCGGTCTTGGGCGCGCCCGGGTTGGGGACGTTCGTGCAGTCGACGCCCGCGGCGGCGGCGACGTTGAGGAACTTGAACGGCGCGGTCTGCCGGTAGAGGGCGCAGGGGCCGTTCTTCGAGACGACGAAGATGTCCGGCAGCCCGTCGCGGTCGAAGTCGGCGACGGCGAGGCCGCTCTCGAGGGCGCCGAGCGTGTACTCGCGGAAGCGGTCGCCCCACATGCGCGGATCGTTGTAGACGTTGCTGACGGTCATGCCGGTCTCGGCGGGCGACAGCTCGACGAACGGCTTGGCGCCCGGAGCGGGCCTAGGGCGGGGGGCGAAGGCGCGGGCTTCGAGGATCGGGCCGGCGGGAGTCGCGGCGAGGCCGGCGGCGGCCGGGAGGCACGCCGCCAGGAGGAGGGCGGGAAGTCGGTTCACGAGTGGGCGGTTGCGCGGGATTGGGACTTGGGTGCGGAAAGGGTGGCGCGCGGGGCCGGCGTCAGGAACGCGAGGGCGAGCGGGGCGGCGTAGCTCCCGCCGTGCTCGATGAACACCCACACCGGCAGGCCGGCCATCGGGCAGAGGGCCTCGGTCGCGAGCTTCCAGCCGAGGACGCCGAACAGGAGCCCGCGGGTCGGCCGGAGCAGGACGGCGAGCGCCAGCGCGAGTTCGACGGCGCCAAAGTACGGTTCCACCGCGGCGCCGGGCAGGCCGAGCATCGCGTACTGGGCGCAAAACATCGGCTTGCGCACGCTCAACTGGAGCATGCCGTGACCCACCAGCAGCAGTACCGTCGTCAGGCGCAGGACCCAGGCGACCGTCTGCCGCCGGGCGCCCTTGAGCGGTTCGTGGAACCCGGCGCCGAGCCACGCCTTGAGGCTGCCTCCCCGGAGGCAGAGCAACAGGGCCAGCGGCACGCCGTAGTTCCCCGCCCGCTCCACGGCCTCCCAGACCGATTCGCCGGCCAGCGGCCGCAGCAGCGCCGTCCACACGGTCCAGGCCGCCATGTACGCCACGATCGCGCGGGCCGGTCGGTACAGCACGGACAGCGCCATCGCGCCGTCGAAGGCGCCGACCCACGGCATGAGGGCGGCGGCGTGGCCCGGGTCGATGCCGACGACCGCGAAATAGGCGGTCCAGGCGGACGTCTGGTTCAGCCCCAGCGCCCCGTGCCCGATGAAGCACGCGGCGGCGCCGACGCGCAGGGTCCAGTTGAACCGGGCGTCGGGCGGAGCAGGCGGGGCGGAACCGGCGGCCGTGAAAGTCATGAGTACGGCGGACCGAGGGCGGACCTCACTTCAGCGGCAGGAGCGCGTGTTCCCAGGTCCAGTCGGCGATCTTGAGGCCCATCTTCTGCGCCTCGAGATTGTCGGACATCGTGTGGATGCCGCCCCAAACGCGGCTCATGCCGGCCTCCTTCTGGGCATCGGAGAGCTTCTTGAAGGTGCGCACCGCGCCCGGCAGCGCGTCGGAGGTGACCGAGAACTCGATGTCGTCGGTGCCGAAGTACAGGGCGAGGATCCGGGCGCCCGCGGCGGAGAAGGTGCTGTGGCCCGAGGTGTAGGACGGGAACGGCGGCGACGGCATGTTGGGGATGAAGTCCGGATCCACCTGCACGTGGGGGTTGGTCTTCGCCTCCGTCTCGCGCAGCGCTGTCTCCGGGCGCCAGACGTTGTAGTAGAACTTCGTCTCCCAGCAGCCGATGGCCGCGTCGGCCTCCGCGAAATTGAGCAGCGCGAAGAGCCGGGCCGTCTCCGGCACGGAGAGATTGCGCCGCCGCGCCAGGTCCTGGGCGATCATGTTCCAGTGCCCCGGCGGCGTGCTGGTGCCGAGGTCGTCGTTCCAGAAGGGCGTGCTCAGGGTCTGGTATTCGGTGCGATCGGAGTTGTCGCGCGACCCTTTCTTGTCGACGAAGGCGAGCTCCTCCGCGTACGCCGCCGAGCCGAGCGATTCCGGCGCGGGGGCGCGGAATTGATCAGGCGACGTCATCACGAACGGACGGACGTGGGCCCAGAAGGGCAGCAGGGCGGGCCGGAACTGGGCCGGCGTCTCGCGCCACTTGCCCTGCTCGTTGCTCGCGTACTTCCCAGGGATGGGCTTGTTGTAGCCCGAGTCGGCGATCTTCGCGAGGATCCGCTTGGCGACCTGCTCGCCCCAGGCGAGGCCGGCAGTCTTGCCGGGACCGTCGGGGATCGCGGCGAGGGCCTGGTCGTAGGCGACCTGAAAGTTGTACTCGTTGCTCGACGCGCTCCAGAGCGCCACCTGGACCGTGTGCGCGGCGGCGGCGACGGCCGCGTCCATGTCCGCCCCGGCGGGCGCGGGATCGTCGACCAGCCATCCGTGATGGGTGCGCGTAATCCCGTTGACGGCGTCGAAGATCGCGGCGTGGAAGGTCGCGAACAGGAACGACGACAGCGGCGGCGGGTTGCGGGCGAGCCGGGTGGTGTCCATCGCCTGCTGGTTCCAATAGAGGACCGAGTTGTCGGCGCGGGCCAGCGGGCTGGCGAGGAGGATGGCGGTGCTGGCCGCCGCAAACAGACGGGGCAGTTTCATGATGGAGGTAAAACAAACCGGGGTGAGGACGCCGCCGGACGAGCGCGCGGGGAACGTACGGCATCGCCCCGGTCCGGAAACTTTTTTGGGACGAGGTGCCGCGCTTCCGGGGCGAATGGAATGCTCACCGGAAGGTCATGAATTCGTGGCAGACGCGTTGCGTCTTTTGCCACAAAGAGGCGCAAAGCCGCTTGGTTTTTCGGAATCGGCTCGCTGTAGGGCGGCATCGCCGTATGCCGCCGATTGGGGATTTGGCGGGGTTCGGCGACCCCGCCCTACAATCCGTCGATTGCGAATCGGCGCGCCGTCCTATTTCCGCATCCGCGCCGGCGCCTGTCAGCCGACCTGTCCTCCGAAGGCCCGGCGAAGGAGGAAGCCTTGGCGAGCCTCCGCATCGTGCGATTCGCCCTCTGCTTGTCGCGCTTCCCGCTGACCGCTGCCGTCACGCCGGCGATCGCCCGCCTCCGGGTGGAGCGACTCATCGGAAGCTCTGGCTTGCCTTTCAGAGATCCGCCTAACCGGATGCCAAATGGCGAAATGTCGGGTGACGAGTTCTCGCCGCGAAAAGCATTGGCTTAGCGCTGTTCTCGAATGGAGACATAGTCGCCATAATGGCGCTCGAACCATTTCTTCGCCTTCAAAGAAAGCGCGATGATGTGCGTCTTGGGCAAGTAGCACACATCAGCCGCGGAGTCATCGCTTAGGATCATCTCCCACAAATCAGGCATTGCTGCCGCTGCATTGGGCGAGTGAGGCCGCGCAAGGATGTAATCTTCGGGTTCGCCCGATTCCGGCATCTCGGGCGCTTCTTCTTCCGTGGTATCCCAAGTGCTCCAATCCAGTTCCACAATGTGGTGTTTGATCACAGGCCGAAACGTCGCGCCGTGCAGCCCCGATTTTTCAAATGCGCGTCGAAACTCGTCCGTAACGATGACGGCGATTGGAAACGTGATTGGGAAGACATCCGGCCCGGTGCGCTCGAGGCGAATCCTTCCATCCACTCGCGATGCATGCATCGACATGCCGTGATAAAGAATACGGCCGTAGTCGCCCCACGGCGCCTCAATCGGATTCAGGAGGAACGATGGCATACTTCTTTGACGAACGGAACCATCATGCCCCATCGCGTTGCCGCGTGAATCTCATTCTCCGCTGGCCACCAGAGGATCCCACGGCTTTCTGATTCGGTGCCGTGACTTGTAGGCCGCCAGCTCGCTGGCGCCCAACAGCGCGAGCAAGCTCGCTGCCTACAGAAAGACGAATCGCGCTGCCATTCCGGAAATCCGCCTATTTTCCGCGGCTCGCCACGATCGATCCGTGTTCAGCGTCGCCGGATTCGAGCGCGCGCGCCACGAGATCGCGGACCCGGGTGCGCCGCGCCCGCACCGCGGCGGCCAGCTCGGCCAGC
>JBAIXJ010000335.1:0-1629 GCA_037916645.1 Opitutales bacterium
CTGTGAGGCGGCGGCTCCGGCCTGAGTGGCGTCCGTCGTTTGACCGGCGGCCTTGGCGTTGGCCTTCGACGGCTTCGCCTTTGGATCGGCTGCGGCCTTGGCGATGATCGGCCGCGAGAGCTCGGCGGATTTCTCCGGCGTCACTAGGATGTCGCGCGATTCGTGGCCGTATTTCGCTTCGGCGGCGGCGAGCGCCTGCGCCCAGCTCTCGCCCTTGCGGCGGCACGAACAGCTGGGGTCGTAGGACTGTTGGAACTTGAGCGCATTGGGCAAGTTGACGTACGGCTCGCCATCGGGCGACACGGCCTGGTCGATCGTGCCGCCAAGCGGAAACGAATAGAGCTGGACGTCGGCGTTCGGGCAGAGCGAGCGGCAGACCTCCTCGAGGCTGTCGGACCGGCTGCCGGCCCCGGAGTAGGAGACCGGGAAGAAGCTGCCGTCGCAGGTGCGCACGCACACCGCATACGAACCCGCCGAGACGTGCGCTCCCTTCTTTTGGTTTTCGATCGACTTCTCGATCATCTCCTGTTGCTGGTCCGGAGGGATTTCCTCCGGATTGATCGCCGCCTGCCTCGCCCCCAACCCGAACAGGGCCTCGAAAATGTTGCCGGGCGCCCTGGGTTGCGCGTTGACGCATTCGGCGTTGTAACGGGCGACGAGCTCGGCCCGGCCACCGCCCGAGCGCGCCAGCAAGTCGGAAAGATTCGCTTGCATCCGGGCGATCCGGCCCTTGATCTCGCCGCATTGTGGTGGAGGATCGGAGCCGAAAAATAAGAACTTCTGGTTGTTGCAGCCGATCGAACGCGCATAGGCGCTGGCGCTTGCCAGCTCCGCGCGCTGGCGCTCGGCCGCGGCTGCGGCGCCGCCCCCGCCGCCGCGCGGCGCCGCGGCGATAGCCGCCTGTAGGCGGGCGCATTCCGGGCTCTGCTGCGCGAAAGCCTGGCTGGAGGCGGAAGCGCCGGCGACAATCGCCGTCATGACGAGGAGCTTGCGGAGATCATCGAGTCTTCGCCGGCCGAATGAATTCGTCACGCCCGTTATCCTTGCCGTCATTTTGTCAGTCGCCCAAGCCCGCCGGTTAGATTACCTGATCGCGGCGCGAACATGGCGAACTCGGGCGCGACGGGCCCGCGAGGCGCGGCTTTTTCCGACATCATAGAGAGCGCGCCGAGCTGCTTAGAACGCCGTGATTGACCGGCCGGAGGCCGCGAGCTCCCCGATCGCGGGAACGGTTGGCGTTCGCCCCCGGGACGAGGCCGGGGTCTCGAGGGGCCGAGTTCCCTGAAGCAGGGAAAAGAACAGCGAAATTCTTTTATTTCGGCCGATTCGGGAAAAATCGTCCCGAAAAGCCCAACGAATCGAGGCGGTTCCAGAAAGATTCCCTGCTCGGGCGAACAGGGAAATTATCCGGCCGAACAGGGAATAAAGTTCCCTGATCGGCGGGAAACAGGGACAACTCGCCGCTTGTTCCTGGGCCGCGAGGCTGCTGTTGGAGCCGCTCCAGCGCTCCGACCCTCCCCGACCGCCGGGCCCCCGCAGCAGGGGTGAAGCGTCATGGACAAGACACTAGAGTCCCCCTGAATTCACCAGGGCGACGGTCACGCTGCCGAGCGCTCCGGCGATCACGTC
>JBAIXJ010000336.1:0-3705 GCA_037916645.1 Opitutales bacterium
GTGAAGGGCGCCATCCAGAAGTCAGAGGCATTGATCGCCCAGGGCATCCCCCTGATCCACGACGAGTACGGCCACCAGATCGAGTTCCTCTACGACGGCATCAATGCAATCAAACCGGCAATGATCGAGGAGGCGACGGCGAACGCGCGGGCCGCCGCCCAGAAGTTCGCGCAGGACTCGCGCGCCACCGTCGGCAGGATCCGCCGGGCCACGCAAGGCGTGGTGGAGATCGACGACCGGGACGTCGCCACGCCCGAGGTGAAGGTGGTGCGCGTCGTGACGACGATCGACTTCTTCATCGAGTGACGGCCGACGCGGCGTCCACGGTTTTCCGGTCTGTCAGCGCGACATATGCGATCTGTAGGCCGCGAGCTCGCTCGCGCCAAAATCGCGCCAGCAAACTGGCCGCCCACATCTGCAGAATCAAACCGGAGAGCCCCGGCCTGACACCCCGCCTTCTTCGCATCGGCTTCAACTCAGGCGAAGAATAGAATCTGCTCCGCCGCACAGCGTCGCCATAGCCGCCCGTCAGCCAAGGGCACCGCCTCACCGCGCCACGCCGCGCTCCCGCAGGTACCAGACGAGGATCGTGCCGAAGAGCACGGCGTTGACCGCGCCGAAGAATGCCGCGAACCAGAGGCGGCCCTGGGCCTCGGCGGTGAGGCAGATCACGGAAAAGGCGAACAGGACGGCCGCCGGCACCCACGCCTGCCGGTGCCGTCGCGCCTCGGTCGAACTCCAGTTGAAGCCCAGGATCACCAGGCCGAGCGACAGGCCGAGCGCGACGGCGTACCACGCCGCCAGCACCGACCATGGCATGGCAAAGAAACCGTTGCCGGGCGTCGCCGCGCCCCCGGACGGCCAGCGCCAGTAGTCGCGCAGCAGGCCGACGAACGGCAGGACCATGAGCGCGAGCTGCAGCGTGATCACCGCGGTGAAGGCGGAAATGCCCACCCGCATCTCGCCCCACAACCCCTCCACCACCAGATAGCCGCCGCCAACCACCAGCCACCAGAGGAGCGGCGCGCTCAGCGGCACCAAGCCCACCCGCGCGATTTCCCGGGCGCCGAATTCGATGCGCCCGAAAAGGAATCCGCGCTGCGCCGCCAGGGTCATCAGGTAGAGACTCAACACGGTCACCCACGCGAAACACACCCAGGCGCGCAGGATTCCGACCCGCTCGCGCCACACCAGCCCCACCACCCACGCCGCCGTCGCCAGCACGAGCAGCCAGCCAACCGGCCCCGCCCCGCCGGGACCGCGCGTTGCCTGCGCCGCCAGCTCCGCCGCCACGCTGCCGGCAAACAGCGCCCCCGCCACACGGAAATGCCAGGTGGCGGCCGTGCCGACGACCATGGGCTGCGCCGCGCTCACTCGACGTTCGCGACCTGCTCGCGCACCCGCTCCAGCTCGTTCTTGAACTCGATCACGAGCTTCGCGATCGCGAGATCGTTGGCCTTGCTGCCGACGGTGTGCGACTCGCGGCTCAGTTCCTGCAGGATGAACTCCGCCTTGCGGCCGGCCTCGCCATCGGCGCGCAGCAACTGGGCAAGCTGCTCGAGGTGGCTTCGGATCCGTGTCAACTCCTCGCTGACGTCGCAGCGGTCGGCAAACAGCGCGACCTCCTTCAGCACCCGCTCGTCGTTGAGGTCCAGCTCCAGTCCCGCCTCGCGCAGGCGCTTGAACAGCAGCTCCCGGTACGCCGGCACCGTGCCCGGCGCCCGCGCCGCGATCTCCCCCGTCAGGCGAGCGAGGGTGGCCGTCCGGTTCAGCAGATCGGCCTGGAGCGCCGCGCCCTCCCGGGCCCGCATCGCCGCAAATCCGCGCAGTGCCTCGGCCAGCGCGGCCGTCACTGCCGGGCGGCCCTTCTCCGCGCTTGGAAACTGCGCCGGCTGCCGTTCGGCGCTGGCGATGCGCCACAGCAGCTCCGGGGTGACCGTGAACGGCACGCCCTGCTGGAGCGCGAGGGCCCGCAGGCGCTCGATCGTCTGGGTGACGCCTTCCTCCGCCCAGGTGATTTCGGCGGCGCCGGGCCCGCCGGTGAGTTCAATGTCCACGTGGACTTTGCCGCGCGCGGCGACCTTGCGGACCTCCGCGGCGATCTCCGGTTCCAGGATCTCCCAGTCGCGCGGCAGGCTGATGTCCAAGTCGAGCGTCTTCCGGTTCACCGAGTTCACCTGCACCGTGAGGGTGTAGCTCCCCGCCCCCGCCGTCCCCCGCCCGTAGCCGGTCATGCTGTTCATGTTTGTGAAATCCCAAGTTCCAGGCGCCAAGTTCCAAGGAAATCCCAAGGCACCCCTATTATCCGCCTTTCTTGCGTATGATGGCGTTGAAGATAAGAAGCAGCTCCTTCGCTTCCTGGGCCAGGGCGTCCCGATCGCGAATCAAGTTCCGATCCGATCCAGCATGCAGCAGCCGGAGCCACAGGCGGCTTTCCTTCGCCTCCTTCCGGCAGATCTTGAGGCAGTGAATGAAGTCCTTGTCGCTCATCGCTTCGTCCGCCTCGATGTAGTTGCCGGCGACAGACCCGGACGATCGAACCAGTTGGCGGACGTCCTCGATGTTGCAGATCGTCTTGGGCAGCCCGCGCACAAAGGCGCGAACGCTCGCGGCGAACTCGTACGTCCGCTCTTCAAGGTCCCTTGGCTTGCCTTCTGAGCTCATTCCTTGGGTCTTGGGATTTGGAGCTTGGGACTTGATGCCGCCGATTTGGCGTTTGGACCTTTCAGCGCGGTGTGCCGAGGAGCTTTGCCGCCTGATCAACGTCTTTATCGCCGCGCCCGGAAAGGCTGACGACAATGATCTTGTCGGCCGGAAGTTCCTTGGCGCGCTTGAGCGCGAACGCCACCGCGTGCGTGCTCTCAAGGGCCGGGATGATGCCCTCCAAGCGCGACAGCAACTGGAAGGCCTCGAGCACCTCGTCGTCGGTGGCGTGGCCGTACTCGATGCGGCCGCGGTCCCGGTAGAAGGCGTGCTCGGGTCCCACCGCGGCGTAGTCCAGGCCCGCGCTGACCGAATGCGTCGGCTCGATCTGACCGTCGGCGTTCTGCAGGATGAAGGTCTTGCACCCCTGCAGCACGCCCAGGCGCCCGCCGGCGAAACGCGCCGCGTGATCGCCGGGCCGGAGACCGCGGCCGCCCGCCTCGATGCCGGTCATCCGCACGTTGGCATCCTCCAGGAATTCGAAGAACAGCGCCATGGCGTTGGACCCGCCGCCCACGCAGGCGATGAGTTCGTCGGGCAGGCGGCCCTCGGCCGCGAGGACCTGCTCCCGCGCCTCGAGTCCGACCACGCGGTGAAAATCGCGCACCATCATCGGATACGGGTGCGCCCCGTATACCGTGCCCAGGATGTAGTGGGTGGACCGCACGTTGGTGACCCAGTCGCGCATCGCCTCGTTGATCGCCTCCTTCAGCGTCTTCTGGCCGGCGTCGACGCGCCGCACCTCGGCGCCCATCAGCCGCATCCGGAAGACGTTCAGCGCCTGCCGCTCCATGTCGACCGCGCCCATGTAGACGACGCACGCGAGGCCGAACTTGGCGCAGACGCTGGCCGTGGCCACCCCGTGCTGGCCGGCACCGGTTTCGGCGATGATGCGCTGCTTGCCCATGCGGCGGGCGAGCAGGGCCTGCCCAAGGGCGTTGTTGATCTTGTGCGCGCCGGTGTGCAGCAGGTCCTCGCGCTTGAAATAGATCTTCGCGCCGC
>JBAIXJ010000337.1:0-1885 GCA_037916645.1 Opitutales bacterium
TCGGAAAGAATCAGTCCGTCCAGGCCGGCGTCGCGCGCCGCCGCCGGAAAGCGCTCCAGCCCGAATCGGTGGATCGGATTCACGTAGCTCATCAGCACCAAAGGCACATCCGACCGGCGGCGGATCCGCTCCGACAGTACCAGCACCTGCCGCAGACTCGTACCCGATTCCAGCGCCCGCCGGTAGGCGCGCTGATTCACCACGCCGTCCGCCAGAGGGTCGGAGAACGGGACCCCCAGTTCGACCACGTCCGCGCCCCGGGCCGCGAATTCGAGAATCAGCGACTCCGTCGCCTCCAGACTGGGATCGCCAGCCGCCAGGAACGGGATCAGCCCCTTCCGCCCTTGGGACTTCAGGCGGGTAAACGCGCGATCGATCCGGTTGCCCGTCATGCCGCACCTCCCGCCTCGACGCCGAGCGCCTTGGCCGCGACCTCGACGTCCTTGTCGCCCCTGCCGGACAAATTGAGGACGACCACCTGACCGGGCGAAAACTCACCAGCAATCCGCGCCAAGTGGGCGACGGCGTGAGCCGACTCGAGCGCCGGGATGATCCCCTCCGTCTCGCAGAGCAGCCGGAACCCCTCCAGGGCCTCGGCGTCCGTCACCGCGACGTATTCGATTCGTTTCCGATCATGGTAATAGGCGTGTTCGGGCCCCACCCCGGAGTAGTCGAGACCGGCCGAAATGGAGTGCGTCACCCGGATCTGACCGTCGGCGTCCTGCAACAGGTAGCTCCGCGTCCCGTGGAGGATGCCGAGCGTCTTTTCCGCAAAGCGCGCCGCATGCCGCCCCGACCCGATTCCAAGGCCCCCGGCTTCGACGCCGATCAGGCGGATACCGCGCTCGCCGAGGAAGCGGTAGAAGAGGCCCAGCGCATTGCTGCCACCCCCGACACAGGCCACCATGCAATCCGGCAGGCGCCCCTCGAGCTCGAGAATTTGTCGGCGGGTCTCCTCCCCGATGACGGATTGGAAATCGCGAACCATCCGGGGATAGGGATCGGCGCCCAAGACCGATCCGAGGACGTAATGGGTGGTCTCGACGTTGGTAACCCAGTCGCGCATGGCCTCGTTGATGGCATCCTTGAGCGTCCGGCTCCCCGAATCCACGCCGGTCACCTTCGTCCCCAAGAGCCGCATCCGGACCACGTTCAGGGACTGGCGACGCATGTCTTCGGTTCCCATGTAGACTTCGCAAGAGAGACCCATCAGGGCGGCTACCGTGGCGGTGGCCACGCCGTGCTGGCCCGCCCCCGTCTCCGCGATCACGCGCGCCTTTCCCATCCGACGAGTCAACAGGATCTGTCCCACCGTGTTATTGATCTTGTGGGCGCCGGTGTGGCACAGATCCTCCCGCTTCAGATAGATCTTGGGGCCCCGGAGCCGCTGGCTGAGGCGGTGGGCGTAGTAGAGTGGCGTGGGCCGTCCCACGTAGTGACGCAGAATGAAGGCAAACTCCTCTTGGAATGCCGGGTCGTTCCGGGCCGCATCATAGCCATCGGCCAGCGCCTCCAGCGCCGCCATGAGGGTCTCTGGGACGTAACGCCCGCCGTAGGGGCCGAAGTGGCCGAGGCGGTCTGGCAGCGACTCCACGGAATGCTCAGCTGAGGTCGGCGTCACGGACATTTGCGATGAACTCCTTCACCTTCCGGTGATCCTTCCGGCCGGGAAACCGCTCGACGCCGCTCGACACATCCACCGCGAACGGACGCACCGTCCGAACAGCCTCCCTCACGTTTTCCGGGCGCAGCCCGCCGGATAATATGATGCGCGCCCGGTGCTTGGCACGGATCGCGAGATCCCATGGAAAGGAGGCTCCGGTGCCTCCGGCCTTTCCCTCCACGAAGGCGTCCAACAGAAACGCCCGTGCCGGATACCCGCCGA
>JBAIXJ010000338.1:0-1592 GCA_037916645.1 Opitutales bacterium
GGACGCTCGCGCGCGAGCCTGGCCTGTCCGCGCTGGAGGAATCGGCCGTCTATGAAACCGAGCCGGTCGGCGTCCGCGACCAGCCACCGTTCCTCAACCTGGTGGCCGGGGTGGAGACGACCCTGACCCCGGAGGCGCTGCTGGCAGTGCTGCAAGCTTTGGAGAAGACGGCCGGCCGACGGCGCGAGCGCGAAGTGCGCTGGGGACCGCGGCCGCTCGACCTGGACCTCCTCCTGTTCGAGGGTGAAACGCGCGCCGGACCGGAAATCATCCTCCCGCACGCGCGGATGTGGGACCGGGCATTCGTCCTCGTTCCACTCCGCGAATTGATGGAGCGGGTGGAGCGATTCCAGCGGGCCGAGTGGGCGGATGTGCGCGTCCGGCTGACGGCGGCGCCAATCGGATCCGGCGTGGTGCGCTGGCTGCCTCCGCCCGGGTGAAACCGGTTGCCATCGGTAACCGCCGACCCGAAGCTGCGCCCTTCATGTCCGGACCGTTCACCCTGCTTGGGACCGATGCCGCCACGGCCGCCCGCCGGGGCCGGCTCGCGACCAGCCATGGCGTGGTGGAGACTCCGATCTTCATGCCGGTCGGCACGCAGGGAACCGTGAAGGCCGTCACGCCGGCCCAATTGCGAGAGATCGGCGCGCAGATCATTCTGGGCAACACCTATCATCTCAACCTGCGGCCGGGCGCCGACGTGGTCCGCGATTTGGGTGGGCTGCATCGTTTCATGGGATGGGACGGACCGATCCTCACCGACAGCGGGGGTTTCCAGGTGTTCAGCCTGGCGAAGCTGCGGCGGGTGCGGGACGAAGGCATCACCTTCCAATCGCACCTGGACGGCGACACGGTGTTTCTCGGGCCGCGGGAAGTGATGGGCATTCAACAGAAGCTCGGTTCCGACATCGCCATGGTGCTGGATGAATGCCCCCCGTGGCCGTGCGAGCGCGACGTCTGCGCCCGCGCCGTCGAGCGCAGCCTGCGCTGGGCGCGCGAGTGCCTGGCCGCGGCCGGCGAAAGTGGCGCGCGGGCCGCCGGCCAGCTGGTGTTCGCCATCGTGCAGGGCTCGATCTTCGATGATCTGCGGCGCGAGGCCGCGGCGGCGCTGGTGGCAGAGGATTTTTCCGGATTCGCCATCGGCGGGGTGAGCGTGGGCGAGCCCGAACCGGAGATGTTCCGTCAGGTTGGAGTGACTGCGCCGCTGCTGCCGGCCGGCAAGCCCCGCTATGCGATGGGCCTTGGAACGCCGCCGCAGGTGCTGAGGATGATCGCCCTCGGCGTGGACATGTTCGACTGCGTTCTTCCCACGCGGGTCGCCCGCAACGGCCAGGCCTTCACGCCCGACGGACCGATCAACCTGCGGAACGGAAGATATCGGACGGATCCGCGACCCATCGTGGAGGGGCAGGACAACTATGCCTGCCGGGATTTTTCCCGCGCCTATCTGCGGCACCTCTCGCTCGCCAACGAGATGCTCGCCGGCACCCTGCTCACGATGCACAACGTGCATTTCTACCTCGACCTGATGGCGCAGGCCCGCCGCCACATCGAGGCGGGAGACTTTGCCGCGTGGCACCGGGCTTGGATTG
>JBAIXJ010000339.1:0-2592 GCA_037916645.1 Opitutales bacterium
TGCAGGCGTTCGTCGATCGTCGGCGGCGCCACCGGGGCGAGCAGGTCCGCAAACGGCAGGCCACGCGCGGCCAGCAGGCGCGTGAGCCGCAAGGATGCCGCGTCCGCCCGCGGGAAAATGACGGCGATGTTGTCCGCGCCGGCCGCCAGCAGGTCCGCCAGCGCCTCCGCGAGGAGGGCCATTTCGTCGCCCCGGGTCTGACCCACAATCAGCCGGGCGCGATCGGCGGCACCGCCCTCCCCCGACCAGACGGCCGCCACCGCGGAGCACGACGCCGTCTCCGGCGCCTCGAGGATCGCCGCCTCGACTCCGAGCACTGCCTCCCACATTTCGATCCAGCCTTCATCCGGCGCCCGCCCGCCGCGGAACCCGGGTTCGGGCAGCACGACCGTCAGGTCACCGCCGCGCCGGGCAAATGCCGCCAAGTCGAAGAAATCCTCCCACCCCTCCGCCGAAAAACCGTAGATCAGCGTCGCCGTGCCGAAGCGGCCCGCCTCCGGCGGCAGTGGCGTGAGGGCCGCGGCCAGGCTCTGCGGCGGCCCGAGCGCGTAGCCCTGTGCCTCGGTCCATGCCGTGAGGGCGCCAAAAACCTCACGGAGCTGCGGCACCGAAAAATGCTCCGCGCCAAAGCCCGCCCGCAACAGGGCCTCAAATTCCCGGAGCGCGCACTCCAGGTCGCTGAGCAGGCTCTTCCAGAAGCCGGCGGCGGGATCCTCGGGCGGCAGCACGGAAAGACGGGACTCGACCAGCACCCGCAGCCCGAAAACCAGCAATTCTTCGCGCATGACGGGACGGCCCGCACTGGATGCGGCGAGCCATTTCTGCCGCGCCAGCCCCGGCGTGAGGAACTCCACCCCCAGGAGGGGCACGGCCTCCACCAAGCAGCGCTGTTTCAACCCCTGCGCCTGGCCGCGCGTCGGCACCAGGACGAAGCGGCGCCGCAACGGGGCCGGCGCGGCCGCCAGCCAGGGCCGGATCACCCCGAGCCACGCCGCCTCGGCGCACGGGTAAAGACGCAGCTCGCAGGCGGGAGGATCGGACGACATGCCGAACCCGAGCTTGGGCACATGACCGCCCCGGATTCAACCCCGCAAGCAGGCCGTTCCCGGCACGACCCCGGAAAGCAAAACCCCCGCGGCGGTGCGGCGGGGGCGATCGCTAACCTGGCGTCGGCAGCGCCTTATTTGGCGTAGATGAACCGCGCGGTGTGCGACTTGACGTGGGCGGCGGCATTGGCGTGCACGGCGCCTTGACGGGCTGCGCGGTCCACCGCGGACACATAAGTGATCGCCGCGCTCTTCGTCGCCGCCGCGTCGCCCGCTTTCGCCGCCGCCTGCAATTTGGCGGCCAGCGTCTTCAAGCGGGTCTTGATCGCTTTGTTGCGCAGCATCCGCCGGCGGGCTTTGCGGGCGTTCTTGATCGCTGATTTGGTGTTGGCCATGAGTGGGCTGAAGTAGGTAAGCCGCTAAACCACTCGAACGCCTTATGATGAGTCAAGGTTGAATTCCTTGAATCCATCTCCCGCCTCGGACGTCACGCCGGGCGGGCGCGCCCTCCCAGCGGCTACCCTCCTTCCGATCCCCGGCCGCCGGCAACCCCCGGTTTGTCCGAAGTGCTGGCGCGGCCAACGACCCGAATCCGGCCGGGCCGGGCTGCTTTCGCCTTCATCGCTTGGGCGGCCGACGGATTTCGGCGGTTGCCTCCAAATCCGGCGCCAGGGCGGATAGGCCCGTTGCGGCCTAGTCGTGATCTACCCGAATTCCGAAGGCCTTGGCCTCTAACGCTCGGACGGGGTCCGCGCTATCGTGGCGGGGTATGAATCCGCTCATTGCCGCCCCATCCGCCGTGCGCCTGCCGGGCCATGGGTCGCAAGTCGTTTCCGGCCGCATCCCGCCTGTGCCCAAGACACGGGGTTTCACCTTGGTGGAGGTGGCGTTTGCCTCGTTCGTCATGGCGCTGGCGATTGCCACCTCGCTGACGGCTCTGCAGTACAGCTTCAAGTCCATCGACCG
Organism: Opitutales bacterium; assembly: GCA_037916645.1. Lineage (GTDB taxonomy): Bacteria > Verrucomicrobiota > Verrucomicrobiia > Opitutales > Opitutaceae > Fen-1467. Next base: position 2,013 of record JBAIXJ010000339.1, read on the forward strand.
GGCCCGCTACACGACGCTCGCCGGCCAGATTCTCCAAAGCCAGATGGAGAAACTGCGGTTGCTCACGTGGGCCCAGCTGACGGATCCGACCAACGGACCCATCGGCAATCCCAATTTCACCCCCGACGTCTCGTCGGTCTCGGCGGCCCAGCTCAGCCATTTCACCTGCACGCAGAGCATCACGGATTCCGCCTCGCCCTTCACCGGGACGATGAAGGACATCACCCTTACCGCCACCTGGGTCGGAACCGACGGGCGCACCCAATCCCTAACCTACATGACCCGCTATGCACAGAATGGCATCTCGGACTTTTTCTACACGACGCATTGATCGCGCCGGCTCGCGGGGCTTCACGCTCACGGAGCTGATGATCTCCGCCACCCTGTCGACCATCATCCTGGCCGCCGTGCTTTCGACGTTTCTGATGATCCTGCGCACCGGCGCCAACGCGTCGAACTACTCGGAACTCGAGACCGAGGCCCGCCAGGCGCTGGAAATGTTCAGCCGCGAAGTGCGGTTGGCCAACAGCGTGGGGAGCGGCTACAGCTCCACGAGCGTGACCCTGGGCATCCCTGACAC
>JBAIXJ010000340.1:0-2785 GCA_037916645.1 Opitutales bacterium
CAGCAGAAGCTCTCCGGGATGTTGGCCTGCCGCTCGCGCGACCAGCGGAGCGGCCAGGTGTTCGCGTGCAGCTTGCGCAGCGGGTTGGTGTAGAAGAAGCGGGTCCCGTCGAGACTGATGCCTGCCAGCACGCCGTTGTCGAGCGACCGCTCGATAAGGTCGGCGTAACGCGCGTCGCCGGTCAGGGCCAGCATGCGCCAGTTCCACAGGACGTAGCCGATCGTGGCGCAGCTTTCATTGTAGGCGGTGAGGTTGGGCAGTTGGTAGTCGCGACCATAGGCCTGCGCCACGAGGCCGATCGCGGCATGATCCGCCGAGCCGTCCGGCGAGGCCCCGTCGTAGAGCGCCCCGGTCTCGCCGGTGAGGTAGAGCTTGCGCTGGAAGACGTCCTGCGCGATCCGCGTCAGTGTCGCCATCCGATCCGGATCGCCCGCCTCGGCCAGGACGTCCGCGACCCCGGCGTAGAGATAGTTCGCCCGCACCGCGTGGCCGACGGCGCCCGTCATCTGCGTGAACGGCACCCGGTCCTGGTTCTGGTCGGTGCCGCCCTCCACGTGATCCCGCAGCGCGATCAGGCGCCGGGCGAGTTCCAGATACCGGGCGTCGCCGGTGGCGCGGTACAGCTCGACCAGCCCCATGTAGTGCGACGGGCAGATCACGCTGCGCGCCAGCGCGGGCGAGGCCCCGCGGTAGAAGTTGTCCAGAAACGCCGCCGCCCTGCGCGCCACCTCCAGCAGCGTGGTCTTGCCGGTCGCGCGGTAGTGAATGCAGGCGGCCGTCATCAGATGGCCGAGATTGTAGGCCTCAAAGTGCCCCGGATCGGCGAACTCGCCCGTCGCCCCGCCGGCCTGGCGCGCCGCCAGCGTCGCTTGGGTGAAGAGATAGCCGTCGGGCCGCTGGGCCGCCGCCACGACCGGGATGATCCGGTCCATCAGCGCGTCGAGCTGCGGATCGCGGGTGCTGGCGTAGGTCTGGGCCACCGCCTCGAACCATTTGAAGAAGTCCCCGTCGCTGAATGGCGGCCCGTGATGGCGGCCGTCGAGCCGCCGTCCGTCAAACGTCTCGCTCCGCCCGGCTGCGGCCAGGAAATTGGTCCAGTCGCCCTCGCTGGTTTCGTCCTGGAACAGCTCCCACATCGTGGGAATCATCGCGCGCCGGCAGACGTCGAACCGGTCGCCCCATAGGCCGCCGGTCCAGTGCGCGTCGCCCAGGTCCGCCATGTACATCCGGGCGCCGGGCGATTGCGCAGTGTCGACAAGCGCGCGCTGGCCGCCGCGGGCGGCGGGCCCGGCCCACGCCAGCAGGGCCACCAACCCCAGGCCGGAGGATGTGCGCGCGAACCTCATCGGATGGTTTCCTTTTCTGCCTCGTTGCCGCCCGCGAGCACCTGGCGCACCGCGCCCAGCCAGCCGGCATACAGGCGCTGCGCGTCGTCCGCGGACCGCAACGGGCGGTATACTACCTCATCCGGGGTCGCGGAGGCGAGTTCCGCGAGCGATTTGTACCGCCCCAGGCCGAGCAGGCCGGCCAGCGCGGCGCCCTGCGCCGAGCCGCCCGCGGCCGCGGCGATGCGCAGATCGATGCCGACGAGGTCGGCCGTGAACTGCATGAGAAAACGGTTCGCGGTCGGGCCGCCGTCGCCGCGCAGCTCGCGCAGGGGCACCCCGGCCTCGGCGCGCAGGGCGTCCAGCACGTCGCGCAGCTGGTAGGCGATGGATTCCAGCGCGGCCCGGACCACGTGGCGCCGGTCGCTGTGCGCGCTCAGACCGAGGATCGCAGCGCGGGCATCCGGGCGCCAGTGCGGGAGGCCCAGGCCCGCGAAGGCCGGGACGAGGTACACGCCGTGGTTGTCCGGCACGGCGCGGGCCAGCGTCTCCGTCTCCGCAAAATCCGTGATCAGGCCGAGCTGGTCGCGCAGCCACGCGAGCGTGGCCGCGGAGCTGATGATGATGCCCTCCAGCGCGTAGGTCGGCACGCCGCCATGCACCCATGCCAGCGTGGACACGACGCCGTGGTCGGACCGGCGGAGCGCCGACCCGGTGTTGAGCAGCACGGATGAACCCGTGCCGAACGTCACCTTGGCCGCGCCCGGCGCGAAGCAACGCTGCGCGAAGAGCGACGCCTGCGAATCGCCCATGACCCCGCGGATCGGCAGCGGGCGCTCCAGCGCGCCGTCGAGCGTGGTGGCCCCGAACTCCGCCGTGCTCTCCCGGACCTCCGGCAGGGCGGCGGGCGGCACCTCCCACCACGCGCACAGCTCCGGGTCCCACTGGAGCCGCCCGATGTCGAACAGCAGCGTGCGGCTGGCGTTGGTGGCGTCGGTGGCGAAGATCCGGCCGCCGGTCAGGCGGTACACGAGGTAGGCGTCGATGGTGCCGACGAGCGCCTCCCGCGACGCGAGGCGCGCGCCCAGCCCGGCGTGGTTCCGGACCAGCCACTGGAGCTTGGAGCCGGAGAAATAGGCGTCGAGGTGCAGCCCGGTGCGCGCGTGGATCGCCGCGGCCCGCCCGGCGGCCGCCTGCGCAGCGCACAGGGGATCGCCGCGGCGGCACTGCCAGACGATTGCCGGATATAACGGCCGGCCGGTGGCCCGGTCGAACACCACGACCGTCTCACGCTGGTTGGTCAGGCTCAAACAGACCAGTTCGCCCCGCCGCCCGGCGTGGCGGGCCAGGAGGGTTTTCGCGACCGCCAGCGTGTTCTGCCAGATCTCCTCCGCGTCGTGCTCCACCCAGCCGGGCTGCGGATGAAACTGCCGGTGCTCGCGCGCCTCCTTGTCCAGCAG
>JBAIXJ010000341.1:0-3616 GCA_037916645.1 Opitutales bacterium
TCCCTCGCCATGAAAACTCCCTCCCCTCTTCTCTGCATGGCCTGTGTCCTCTTCGCCGCGCACCCGACCGCCCGCGCCGAGGAATTTGTGTCGCCGGGACCACCGACCGAGATGGAGGCCCTTGCCATGAAACTCGCCGCCAAACCCCAGATCGCCCCCGGGCCGTTTCAGCCGGCGTGGGAGTCGCTGGGGCAAAACTACCATTGCCCGGAGTGGTTCCGCGATGCGAAGTTCGGCATCTGGGCCCACTGGTCCGCGCAATGCGTGCCGGAGGAGGGCGATTGGTACGCTCGCCAGATGTACGTGCAGGGCACGAAGGACTACGACTACCAGGTCGCGCATTACGGGCATCCCTCGAAGGTCGGCTTCATGGAGATCGACCACCTCTGGACGGCCGAACACTGGGACCCCGAGAAGCTGATGACCCTCTACCAGCGCGCCGGCGCCAAGTACTTCGTCGCGCTGGCCAACCACCACGACAATTTCGACGCCTACGACTCCAAGTACCAGCCGTGGAACTCCGTCAACGTCGGCCCGAAAAAGGACATTGTCGGGACGTGGGCGAAGGTGGCGCGGGAACACGGCCTGAGGTTCGGCGTGAGCAACCACTCCTCGCATGCCTGGCACTGGTTCCAAGTCGCCTACGGGCACGACGTCGAGGGGCCGCTCGCCGGCGTGCCCTACGACGCCGCGCGCCTCACCAAGGCCGATGGCAAGGGCACGTGGTGGGAGGGGCTCGACCCCAAGGACCTCTACTGCGGCCAGCGCATCCCGATGCCGGACAACCTGAAGACCCCGAAGGAGGCCGAGGACTGGCACTGGAAGCACGACGGCCATTGGTACGAATCCATCCCGCCGTACGACAACGGCTATGCCGAGAAGTGGTATCTGCGCGCCCAGGACCTGATCGACAAATACCACCCCGACCTCGTGTATTTCGACGATGAGGAGCTGCCACTCGAGCAGTTCGGCCTGGCAATTGCGGCGCACTTCTACAACGCGAACGCGGCGGCGCACGGCGGGAAGCTCGAGGCCGTCCTCAACGCGAAGAAGATGACGCCGGCCCACGCGCCGGCGCTGGTGCCCGACATCGAGCGCGGGGTCGCCGAGGGCATCCGGGCCGAGCCGTGGCAGACCGACACCTGCATCGGCGACTGGCACTACAACCGCCACGTGTTCCTCGAACACCGGTACAAGACTGTCGGCCAGGTCGTCCGCATGCTCGTGGACATCGTGAGCAAGAACGGCAACCTCCTGCTCAGCATCCCGGTCCGCGGCGACGGCACGATCGATGACGACGAGGTGAAGTTTCTCCACGGCATGGCGGCCTGGATGGACGTCAACGGCGAGGCGATCTTCGGCACCCGTCCGTGGTCGGTCTACGGCGAGGGTCCGTCGACGGTCGAGAAGGCGGAGGCCGGCCATTTCGGCGGCGCGCGCGATGTCCGCAGTGCTCCGTACACCGCGGAGGACATCCGCTTCACCACGAAGGGTGACGCGCTCTATGCCATCCTGCTGGCGTGGCCGGGGGACCATCGGGTGGTGATCAAGTCGCTGGCCGCCAGCGCGCCGCACCTGGCCGGCCGGAAAATCGCGGGCGTCACCCTGCTCGGCGACGCCGGCAGGCTCGACTGGTCACAGGATGCGGCCGGGCTTCACGTCACGCTCCCAGCCGCGGCTCCGTGCGAGCACGCGTTCGTCGTCAGGATCGAGACCGCCTCCCGGCAGTGATGGCGTTGGTGTAACGCGGCACCCCCGCCTCAGTGCCGCTTCGCCGGTTCCGGCGCCGCGGCCGGGGGCTGGCGCCGGGCCGACTTCACCAGCAACTCGTGCCACTGGCGGTTGTCCATGCGGCCGACGGTCCCGCCAAAGACGAGCGGCTGGGTCAGAAGTTGGTAGCCTTGGTCGTCCTTTTTTGAGGAAAGCAATCCGGCGGCGTCGAAGAGCTTGGCCATGTGCCCGCGCGCGCCGACCTGCAATTCCAGCGTGACCGGCTGCGCCGCGAATGGTTGCCCCGGGGCCGGACTGACCTGTCCCGACCCGGTGATGCGTTCATCCCCCGCGACGAGCACCAGGTCGGTCAGGCGGACCCCGCCGTCGGCGGTGCGCACCGCGGTGAGCGAGCACTGGTCAAGGCCGAGCTCGGCGGTCTGGTTGACCACGTCGAGCGCCGCCTGGAGCGTCGGGCTCACCTTCTTCCGGGCGGACCGGTCCGCGTCCTCCAAGCCGAAGAACTTGCCGAACGCCGTGCCCATCCGGCCCATCGTGTCCGCGGCCGCCGACTCGGTGTCCGGCGGAATGGCCTCGTCCACGTCGGTTTTGAAGATCCGGACGATGCCCGCCGTGCTGGCCAGCCGGAACTCCTCCTGCGTGTGCTGGAGCAAGTCCGCGAGATTGATCCCCTCGCCGTTCGCCGTCCCGGTGAACGAGAAGCGGCCCTCGATGGCTGGCGACGCCGTGGGGCTGGGCGGCGGGAAAAAGCTGCCGACCTCGATCGGCTCGACGGCGGCGGACGCCTTGAGGGTGTAGGGTTTCGCAGCCGCCGGATCGAAGGCGACGGATCCGGCGACGTTGTTGAAATGATGCTCGCCGAGCGTCGCCCGCCCCTCCTCGATCCGCAGCGAACGATGATCCACCTGAAAAACGGCGGCGGCATACGCCAACGCCAGGGGGCCGGCCGTGAGCCGCTCCAGTTCGACCAAAATGCGTCCCGACCAGTTGCCCCAGAACGGAACCGTGTCGCGCCCGGTCGACGGCGTCCCGCGGCCGACGATCGCCGCCAGCGGCAGGCCTTCGGCGGCGGCCACCACCCCGGTCAGCCGGCGCAGGTGCTCGAGATCGGCGCTCTTCCCGCTCACCTTCAGGTAGAGGCCCGTCTCCTCCGGCCCCGGGAGGACCGTGCCCTCGACCGAGAAATCGGACACGCTCGAGCCGAGCGCGACCTTGAGCGGCGCCTTGAACGAGACGCGGCCGCCGGGATCCACCGACCCCTGCACGCTGGCCGTGACCGTGCGGTGCTCATCGCGGCCCGCGACCGCCACCTTGCCCTCCACTTCGGTGACCGCCTCCCCGACCGACACGGAGAAGTCGCCCGAGGCCGTGCGGCCGCCAATGCCGCCGAGACCCGCGACCGCCGCCCGGAAGGCCGGCGCCTGGAGATCCGCCGTCCACGAGCCCCGGATGGTCACCGGCTGCTCGATCGCGGCGGGACGCGACGCCTGGAGTTTCACCTCCCCCACCGGACCCCCGGCGCCGCCGACCTTCAGCGGCGCCGCCTCGATGGTCCAGCCCTGCGGCCCATCGGCCGCCGTGAGCGACACAGACAAATCCAGATTGCGGCCGAGCGTGCGACCGCCGCATTGCAGGGACACGCCGCTCGCGGTGACGGGCGCCTTCGAGCGCAGATCGAACCCGCCTTTCGCGGTTCGGACCGAAAACTCTCCCGCCGCCTCGCCGCCGGCCAGCGAAAAGGCCGACGTCACGTCGGCCAGCCATTCGGTGGGCACGCCGCGGACCGACAGTTCCAGCCAGTCCTCCTCCGCCCGCGTCAGGTTGAGCCCGCCGGCGGCCTCATCGACCTCGAACGGCTGCAGCGAGCGCAGGATGATGACGGGCC
>JBAIXJ010000342.1:0-5550 GCA_037916645.1 Opitutales bacterium
CGCGATGCCCCGGCGGCAGTTTCAGGACGCGGCCTGCCAGCGCCTCGTCCACGGCGTCCACCCAGCAGGTGCCGAGGCCGAGTTCCACCGCGGCGAGCATCGCGTTGCATACGGCGGCGCAGGCGTCCTGCATGCAGTAGATCTGTTCGCCGCGGGGGCCGTACTTCGCGGCGGAGCGCGCCGGGTCGACGGCAAACACGAGCACGACCGGGGCGGTGGCCAGGAACTGCTGGCCCGCGGCCGCCGTCACCAGACCCTGCTTCAGCTCCGGCCGGCGAACCACGTAGATCTGGTAGGCCTGCAGATTGGCGGCGGAGGCGGCGCGGTTGGCGGCCGCCAGGATGGTTTCGAGTTTCTCCGCCTCGACCGGCTTCGCCTGGTAGGCGCGGATCGATTGGCGCGCGTGGATGGCATCCAGCACATTCATGGGCATGGCAGACGACCGAGCATGCAGGATTGCGCGCGAAAACCAAGCGCCCGGTGGCGGGCGCCGGCGGCCGGGGATCGTGCTCAAGCCGGCGCGGCGCGTTGCTGATTCAGGGACCGCAGGCGGGTGACGATCTCGTCGTCGGGCAGGTCGGCAGGCCAGCCGTAGGCCGCCGCGACGGCGTCGTCCAGTTGGGCGTGGGAGTCGATCAACCAGGCGGGTCGCGATCCATAGAGCGCGGCAAGCGTTCGCCGCGCCGGGCGTTCCGCAAGCCAGGCCGCGCGCCGGGCCTGGAGGGCCGCGGCCGCGAGGGCGATCGCGGAGCGTTGATCGTCCTGTGGCCGGGTGAGCTTGCCCAACGGCGTGGCCGGGGGCCAGGGAAACGGAAAGGTTTCCAGCGTGGCCGGCGTGTAGCGTCGCGCAAATCGCCGTGCCCAAGCGTCGTGAAGTCGGGAGTGGAGGATTCCCATGAACCAGTCGTCGTCCCGGGCGAATGCGACGAGCGTGCGTTCGGGGAGCGTGTCGGGCGGCAGCCAGCCGTAGAGGCGAAGTCGTCCGGCGACGGGTGTGGCGAGGACGCGTTCGCGCTTTGCCAGGGCGACCCGCAACTCGGCCCTCGGCGTGCCAAAGGGGGGACCAGCGGGGCGGCGGCGAACCCGCCCGCCTGCCGTCAGGCGGCCCGCGATCGCGTACGGCAACTCGTAGAGGGCCGCCTCGCGTGCGTCCATGCCCGGTGGAAAATCGATGATCCAGCGGCGGCGGGGGCGCCGGAGCAGATCCTCGGCGCCCGCCCACGGACGCACGACGTCGCAGTTGGGCCGGCCGTGCGGATTCGGCGCGTCCCACAGGCGCCGGGCTCGCGCCGCCGAGATCGTCTCGTTTTCCCGCGCGGGGTCGCCGACGAAGGCGAGGCCCTGGTTCTCCGCGAGGCGGTGGGGCGAGGCGGCCATGGAACCGGGCGCGTCGCCGTGGCCCGTCACGGTTTGGGCGTCTCCGGCGCCGCGGGCAGCACCTCGACGCGGAACGTGCGGGCCGGGTCGAGGTAGTGCGCGGCAAACTGGTCGATCTCGGCCTTGGTCATCCCCTCGAAGTCCGAGTAGCGGGTGCGGCACCAGTCGAGGCGTTCCGGAAACTCCTGGCAGGAGCCCACCACGTTGTTCAGCCAGTAGCCGTTCGTACGGGCCGACTCACGGAGGGAGGTGAGGATTGGTTTGCGGGCGCGCTCCAGTTCATCGTCCGTCACGCCGTTCTTCTGAAGGTCGGCCCCGATCGCGAGCACCGTGTCGACGACCTTCTGCGCCTGCGCGGGGTCGACGGTGATCTGGGCGATCATGAAACCGTAATGGGTGTAGGTGTCGCTCGGCGCGCTGAACGCCTGCGGGCTGTAGGCGTCGCCCATCTGCTCGCGCACTTTCACCCGCAAACGGTCAGAGAGGATCTGGCCCAGCAGGCTGAGGCGGCGGGCGACCTTGACGTCCCGCGCGTCGGTCGTCGGCCAGAAGACGGTCACAAGGCCCTTGGGAATCTCGGTCGTCACCGCGAGGTTCCGGGCGAACGGCTCCGGGAACGAAACGGCGCGCGCGGCGGCCAGGGCGGGTTTGGCCTGGCGGGCGGCGAGCGCCCCCAGGGTCTGGGCCACATCGGCGATCGTGGCGTCGACGTCGAGATCGCCCACGATGGCGATCTCGATGGCGCCGCCGGCCAGCTGGGGGCCGAGCCAGGCGCGGACCTCATCGAGGGTGCGGCTCATCGCGACGCTTTGCTCCGGCAGGCCGAACCGCGGGTCGCCGCTGGCGAGCAGGCGCGGAATCTCCGTCTGCATCGGTCCCGCGGGGGTGTGGGCAAACCGCGTGTACATCTGGTCCATCACCTTGCGGGCCTGCCGCAACGCCTCCGGCCGGTAGCCGGGATCGACCACGTACGCGGTGAGGAGCTGGAGTTGCGCCAGCAGGTCCTGGCGGTTGGTGGTCCCGCCCAGCACGAAGGCATCGTCGCCCACGTTGAAATTGAGCCCCACGGTCTTGGGGGCGAACAGGCGCTGGAGATCGTCGATGCTGTGCCGGCCGAGGCCGCCGGCGATGAAGGTGAGGTTGGTCAGGAGCGCGAGACCGGGCTCGGCCGCCGCCGGCTCCGTCAGCCGGCCTGTGCCCAGGCGGAGGCGGACATGGATGGTGTTGGCTTCGAAGTCCGTCTTCTTGAGGTTGAGGCGGACGCCGTTGGCGAACTGGACAAGGTGGACGTCGAGGTCCGGCACGACCTCCTGATGCGCCACCGTGCCCGCGGGTCCAAACTTGGTGTATGCGAAGGCGTCGGTGGCCAGCTTCTCCGGCGGCTGCAGGGCGACGGCATGGCTCGCGTCGTAAGCAGCAGAGAGGGTTTTCTCCGGGGGCGTGGTCTCCTTGCCCAAGTCGAGATTCCCCGCCACGAACAGGTAGCGCTGATCGGCGCTCCACGCCTCCCGGAAGGCCCGCTGGCAGTCGTCGACGGTGATCTTCTCCAGCGCCGGCTGGTAGAGAGCCAGATCGGCCTCCGGATGCGTGAACACCTCGTCGTGGAGCAGGCATTGCACGAGTTCGCCGGCGAGATCCTCGGAGCGGCGCGTCGAGGCGCTCCGGGCGCTCTGCTCCAGGTTGTTGAGAAGGGCGGCCCGGGCCTCCTCCAGTTCGGCCGGCTGGAAGCCGTATTCCAGCGCCCGCCGCAGTTCCTGCTCCGCCACCGTGAGGGCGCCGCGCCAGTTCTCGGGCTTGCAGGTCAGGTCCACGGCCATGTTGCGGTAGAAATCGTACCGCTCGGACGCCGTGGCGAAGCCGTAAGTGAACGGCGCGCCCTCCTTTTTCGCCAGGATCGAGAGGCGCCGGGTGAGCATCTGAAACGCCAGGTCGCGCGGCAGGTATTTCAGGCGGTTGGCCGCCGTGTCGGGCTCGCCGGCATAGGGCGTCACGGTCTGCAGGGAGATCGTCACATGCGAAGCCTCGGGCTCGGGGTGGAAGCCGACGTGCAGCCCGGGCGCCGCGGGGATCCGGCCCAGGTCCGGCTGCGCCCGCTCCGGCGCGCGGGCCTTCAGCGGGGTGAACTCGTCCTTGATCTTCGCCTCCATCACGGCCGGGTCGAAGTCGCCGACCGCGACGACGGCGAGGTTGTCCGGCCGATACCAGGCATCGTAGTAGTCGACGAACTGCGGGCGCTGGGCCTTCTCGATGATCTCGGCCTGGCCGATCGGCATGCGTTTGGGGAAAAGGGAGTCGGCGAGCAGGAACCGGGATTCGGCGACCGATGTGCGGTACTCGACCGAGTCGCGGGTGCGCTTCTCCGCGAGGATGATGCCGCGTTCCTTGTCGACCGACTTGGCTTCGAGCAGGAGCCCGCCGGCGTAGTCGCCGAACACCTGCAACCCTTCGGCCAGCGTGGCGGCCTGGGTGTCGGGCAGCTCAATCATGAAGACCGTCGCGTCAAATGTGGTGTAGGCATTGGTGTCGCCCCCGAAGCTCATGCCGAGCCGCTGAAAGTACTCGATGAGCGTGCCGGGCGCATAGTGCGTGCTGCCGTCGAACGACAGGTGCTCCAGGTAGTGCGCCAGGCCCTGCTGCGCATCGGTTTCGTAGAGCGACCCGGAGCCCACGACGAGGCGAAGGCTGGCGCGGTTTTTGGGCTCCTTGTTGGCCAGGATCACATAGCGGAGGCCGTTGGGCAGGCGGCCCCAGATCGCGGCGGGGTCGGGCTTCAGATCGCTCGTCTCCTGCGCGAACACCGGCGGAGCGGCCGGGGCGGGTCGCGGGACGGCGGCGATGGCCACGACAAGGGCGAGGAACCGGAGGAGACCGCGATGCAGAGGCGACATGAAGGCATCAAAGTGCGCCTCGATCCGGCGATGGCAAGGCTTCTGACGCGCCCCGCCGGGGCCGAATGCCGGTACGTCCTGCCGGCATAATACACTAATCATTAGAGATTAATGTGAACCTCGGGCCGGGAGTTTTTTGTGGCCACGCCGGTGCCCCCCGCCTATTTTCCGCGGCATGACAGACCGACGCAAACGCGAGCGGCCGGAAGACGCCAACGCAACCCTGGCCAGACGCAAGGGCGCGGTTTCCCGGTTCATCGCGCGCAATTACCGCCACTTCAACGCCGCCGCCTTGATGGACGCGGCCAAGGCCTACGAAGCCCACCTGCGGCAGGGCGGGCGGATGCTCGTGGCCATGGCCGGGGCCATGTCGACCGCCGAGTTGGGCATCACGTTGGCGGAGATGATCCGGCGCAACAAGGTGCATGCCATTGTCTGCACCGGCGCGAACCTGGAGGAGGACATCTTCAACCTCGTCGCCCACGACTACTACGAACGGGTGCCCCAGTACCGCAACCTGACGGCCGGCGAGGAGGCGGCGCTGCTCCGCCGCCACATGAACCGGGTCACGGACACCTGCATCCCCGAGATGGAAGCCATGCGGCGGATCGAGGCGGCGGTGCTCAAGGAGTGGGTCCGGGCCGACCGGGCGGGCGAACGGCTGTTCCCGCACGAATTCATGTATCGGATCCTGCGCGGCGGGCAGCTCCGGAGGCATTACCAGATCGATCCCCGGCATTCCTGGATGGTCGCGGCCTGCGAGAAGAACCTGCCGATCTGGGTGCCCGGCTGGGAGGATGCCACGCTGGGCAACATGTATGCGGCGCACTGCCTCGAAGGCGACATCCGGAACGTCCACACGGTGCGCACGGGCATCGAATACATGATGACCCTGGCCGGCTGGTACACGAAGACAGCCAAGCCGCTGCGCCGCGGGGTCGGCTCGATCGGCTTCTTCCAGATCGGCGGCGGCATCGCCGGCGACTTCCCGATCTGCGTCGTGCCGATGCTGCATCAGGATCTGCGCCGGACGGGCGTGCCGCGGTGGGGCTACTTCTGCCAGATCAGCGATTCCACCACCAGTTACGGGAGCTACTCCGGCGCCGTGCCCAACGAGAAGATCACGTGGGGCAAGCTGGGGCCCGACACGCCGCGGTTCATCATCGAGAGCGACGCCACCATCGTGGCGCCGCTGATCTTTGCGTGGATCCTCGGTCAATGAACGGCGTTGCCGCCCATCGATCCTCGACTGCCGAATGATCTGGCTCTACCGCCTCCTGTACCT